>CAJXOS010000049.1 GCA_913057725.1 uncultured Lewinella sp. | reverse complement strand
GGCTTCGCCCAAACCACTTCGCGTCATGTATACTTGAAAAATTTGCGCAGCAATTTTCAAAACAACTATTAAACAAATGCGTGACCCTTGCTCAGGGCAACGTCTAAATACCGGTAATTTGCTAAACCATATCATAAACATATAATGACGATGAAAACTATTCTCTCTTTATCAGCTGCCTTGTTACTCTTCAGTATCAGCCTTGTTGCGCAAACAAGTGTTGAGCGTAAAACAATGAGTGAAGGCATTTACGAAGCGACCGTAATCCAGATTCCAGGTTTGGAAAAAAAGGATGTAGGCGACTTATGGACTGATTTCTTAAAGGACTTTTACGGCGTACGTACGAAGTACAACCGTAAGACTAAAGAATACTTCAGTGACGATGCGGATATTTCCGCAATTGGTCTAGGAAACACAGTAGATATCTATGCTAGCATAGAGGAAAGAGGTGATGGAACTGAGCTATCCGTTTGGTATGACCTAGGCGGAGCTTATATGTCAGCTCGTGAGCACTCTGATCGCCATCTGGAGGCGGAAAAGATCTTGCTTCGTTTCGGATTGGAAGCGGCAAAGGAGCAGGTGCGCATGGAGATTAAGGATCAGGAAAAGGCTTTGGGTGGTCTCGAAGGAGATTTGAAGAAGCTAGAGAATGATAAAGAACGCTTGGAGCGGGAGATCGAGAAAGCGCAAGAAGCTATTGCCCGTGCCGAAAAGGGCCTAGAAGAAAACGCTCAACAACAAGAAAACAAGAATGCAGAGATCAAAGCTCAGGAAGAGTTGATCGACGCTACTAAACGCAAGTTGAAAGATCTATAAAATAAAAGAGGTGAGAATGAGGGAGTGCAGCTTCTGAGTTCTCACCTTTTCTTTTTCTCTAATCTTCTTCTGCCTGTCCCTTTCCGGTATTGATAAAGAACACACCTGTCAACAATACCAAACCAGCGAGCAATGACTGCGAGCTGATTTCCTCTCCATTGAGCCCCCATCCTAATAGAAGTGCTACCACGGGATTAACGTAGGTAGAGGTGGCTACTTTCTCCGGCGATACTCTCGCCAATAAATAATTGAAGCTGGAGAAGGCTACAATTGATCCAAAGAAGATCAAATAGAACCAGGATAGTACGGATTTACTCGTGAGTTCGACCCAGGAAAAGGTTACGGCCTCACCTGAGATCGTACTAAAGAGCAAAAGACCGACTCCACCTCCGAGCATCTGCAGGCTGGAACGACGTAGACGCGACTCCGGTAAATCAATTCTAGAAACATAGATACTGGCAAATGCCCAAGCGGTAAGTGCCGTGGCAATGGCCAATAAGCCCCACCGACTCTCGGGAGAGTCGGTGAATTTTGGTTGGCCGACAAGAATTACGGTTCCAACTATTCCAATAAGAGCGCCGACTAAGCTTTGCCATTTGGGTTTTTGCTTGAAAAGCCACCACAAGAGCATCATAATCAATAGTGGGTCTGTGGCAACAATCAAGGCCGCGATACCGGTGTCAATGAACTGCAAGGCCCATACCACAGCCCCCGTCCCAATGGTTAGGAACAGATTGCCGATGAGTACAGAATTCCACCACTGGCGACTTGTAGGCAAGGTTTCTCCTCGCCAGAACCCCCAGGCATACAGTAAAGCACCCGCTGTAAAAAAGCGAGCACCCGACATGAGGAAGGGAGGAATACTCTGGATGGCCCAATAGTTAAAGAGATAGGTGGACCCCCAGATGAAGTAGACTGCCGCAAAGGCACCAATAACGAGCCAGCGATCCGACATGAGAATTGAACTTTAGCTTATCAGTTGAGCCTGAGCTGCTGACAAGTGGATTGCGGGTCCAAAGGTAAGCTAAGGTGGGCTTATGCCAGCAGTAGTTTTCTGCTAATTTTATCTAACTTTGCCCGCAAAATTTTAAACATATGAAACGAGCATGATTTTGTTTAGTTGAAATTTCCTAGGTGGGAAGAACTAAAGAAAATTATGTGAGAACGCAGTGGTTACAAATGTGCAGTCCCGATAGCTATCGAGATTCTGCATTTTGAAATAACCGCAGAAAAAAAATTAAACATATGAATATTCGCCTTTTCGGATGGATGATAGGATTGGTTGTTACTGCAAGCTTGCTGAGCTGCCAACCAACAGAAAGTGCAGCTACTACTGATGGTACTGCTACCGCTAACGCTACGACTGGTAAGATTGTATACATTCGTATCGATACCATGGCCAACCAATACGAATCACTACAAGAAAAGACTAAGGAGCTAGAAGCTGTGGCTGTAGCTGCAGATCAATCGCAGAACGAGCGTGTAGCTGCTTTTCAGCGTGATGCTCAAAACTTCCAGCGCCGTGCTAACAGTGGACAAATGTCGCCTAAGCAAATGGGAGTAGAGCAAGAGCGTTTGGCAGGTCGTGAGCAGGCTCTAATGCAAGATGCAGAGCGTACACGTCAGGAGTTGCAATTGGGACAACTGAAGCTGCAAGCAGAGTTTGAAGAAAACTTGATGACCGTTCTGAATGCTATCCAGGATGAGTTCAACTACGATTATATCCTAAGCTATGGCCCAGGTACTGGTGTACTCATGGTGAACGATGCGAACGATATTACTGCTGAGGTAGTAAAGCGCATCAACGCAATCCCAATGGATGGCGAACTAGAGGCGAACAAGACGGAAGAAAGTAGCGAAGAAGAGGCGCCAGCTGCCGAGTAAACTATGCCTGTACAACTGCACCTCAGTCCTGATCCTTCTGCTGTTGCGGAGGATTTCAGTCGCTTCTTTTTTGAGGCTTTGAAGGATAAAGATCACTTCACGGTGGCGCTTTCTGGTGGTAGCACCCCCAAGCTTCTTTTTAAGCTTTGGGCGGAGCAATATGGGACGGCCATTGATTGGTCGAAGATTCGCTTCTTCTGGGGCGATGAGCGTTGTGTGCCCCCCAATCATGAGGAGAGCAACTATGGGATGACGAAAAGCCTTCTTTTCAATCACATCGATATTCCGGAAGAGAATATCCACCGAGTGATTGGTGAGGCTGATCCGGAAGCAGAAGCGACACGTTATGCTGACGAAATAAGTGATAACACAGATTCGGAGGATGGATACCCTGTCTTTGACCTGATTATTCTAGGGATGGGTGGTGATGGACATACTGCCTCTATATTTCCGCACGAGATGGAATTGCTTGAGGTAGAACGATTCTGTGCAGTAGCTACTCACCCAGAAAGTGGGCAAAAGCGCGTGATCCTGACAGGGCCGGTCATAAACCGGGCACGATCCGTTGCCTTTCTGGTAACAGGCGCTAGTAAAGTGGAAAAGGTAAGCAGCATCCTTGGTGGTGCAGCTGATGCCAAGCTTTACCCTGCTGCTCATATCCAACCGACTAGTGGAGATTTGCACTGGTTCCTGGATGAGGCCGCTTTTCAGGGGTAGCAACAGAACATCAGTTTAGAGAATACGAAAGCCGATCTGGTATACATGAAGTTGTTACCAGATCGGCTTTTTCGTTGCTGTAAAAGCACAGCTTATATCTCGATTGGCGGCGTGCCGCTGCTTACATTACCCGCAGTGCCTTCACCAAATAAGTCAGTGAAAAAGGAAGGGCTAGCCAGAACCACTCATTGACATAAATAAGCATGAAGATCATGATGGCCGTAGAGACCAAAAACCAGATCCAATCCATGCGAGTGCTTTCGTTTTCAGTTGTTGTGCTCATGCTTTCCTAAATTTTGGGCAAAGTTAATGACCGCTACCTTGTAAACCAAAGAAAATCAGTGCTTGTTTTCCATCAGCTAAACTACCCTTTGGTGAACATTCATCTAGGCTTTTTGTTGGAGCCACAAACCACTCATCTAGTATGAAACCAGCCAAGATTGTGATCGTTGGAGCCGGTGTTTCCGGCCTTATTGCTGCCCAGCATATTGAAGCCGCCGGATACTCTCCTATAGTCATCGAAGCTACTGATCGAGTAGGCGGAAGAGTCAAGACCGATTCGATAGACGGTTTTGCGTGTGATCATGGGTTTCAAGTGCTTTTGACGGCCTACAAAGAAGCACAGCGCTATTTGAGTTATAGCAGTTTGGACCTTAAGACATTTAGACCAGGGGCGGTGGTGTTTCGTGGTGGTCAAGCATATCCCATTGTTGATCCACTAAGAGAGCCAGCGCAATTGTTTGCGGCTCTGTTTTCTCCGGTTGCTAGTCTAAGGGATAAGTTCCTTACCTGGAAATTGCAGCGGGAATTACGAGCGACGAATTCAGAACAGATTTTTGCTGCTGATCAACAACCAAGTACCCGTCAGTTTTTATTGCACTATGGCTTTAGTGAAGACTATATCAAAGCCTTCTTCGAGCCATTTTTTGGCGGTATCTTCTTAGAGAATGAATTGCAGACGCCTGCGCCAATGCTGCGGTTTGTTTTCAAAATGTTTGCCGAAGGGCATGCTGCAGTGCCAACTGGAGGTATGGAGGCGATTCCCAAGTCGCTGCGGGCTCAATTGGAGAAAACGGACTTCCGCTTTGAGACCAAAGCTGAGGCAATACTTGATAATAAGATAAGAACGCAGGCTGGAGAGGATATTCCTTTTGATGCTCTCATCATTGCAACGGATCCTCAACACTTGCTGCCGCAACTGGCAGGAGAGCCAATTCAATATCATGCCACGACAACACTATACTATAAGGCTAAAGGACAGCAATTGCCAAGTCGTCTGATTGGCTTGGTAGAGGATGCCAGAAGTCCGGTAAATAATTTCTGTGAGTTAGCTCCCTTGGGTGCTGGATATGTCCCTTCGGGAGAGCAGCTATTATCCGTTACACTAAAGGATATTCCGACGGCTGCAAATGCAGAAGATGCTATCGCAGATGAACTGCGCCGTATTGTGGGGCGGTCGGATTGGAAGTTGGAACCAGTGGCTCGATATGATATCCCTCAGGCCTTACCTGAATTAGATCACCTCACTTATGATATTTCGGCTACGGAAAGCCGGGTGACGGAACAAGTATTTCTGGCCGGCGACCACCTGCTATTAGGTTCGCTGGATGCAGCAATGCGCAGCGGTCGCCGGGCAGCGGAAGGGGTCTTGGAGGCTTTGCGCCTACTCTAGACCTATTCTATTATTTCGACCTTGTGGACAAAATAGTCGGTTTTACCTTGCCAAGGCATAGGCTTGTATCGTTGGCGGTAATGTAGCTTGATCTTTTTGCCTTCTAGCTCTTGTAGGCGAGTATACACATCGTTGTTGGTGGTACTGAACTCCCAAATGTTGCCTACAATGCCTGCATTGTCAGACTGGAAGCCTCCTAAATTGAGCTGTCCTTCGTAAGTCTTGAAGACAACACCTTTTTTGGAAATCTTGATCAATTCACCGGCGCGAGTACCTTCACTGAAGGTCCAGCCAGCTACCCAAATGCCAATCAGGCCTAGGAGTAATACACCACCTAGTACCATTAGGAAAAATCGTCTGAGCCTGCGACCAATATTTTCGGCTCCTTCTTTTACTACTTGTTGAAATTCGCTCATAACTGAAGTGGGTCTAGTTGCACGGAATTAGGATGAAATTAATGCTTGTGTGTTGTGTTTGCTGCCTTAAGTATCCAATTTAATGGCAGCATGTGTGTGTTTCGTTTCTGGATTCCAATAGGCGTAAGCCATCTTGGGAGTATTATAGGCCCAGCCATATTGGCCTTGAGCATCAATAGTGATGACACCACCTAGCCCTTTTACCTTTTCTGCTAGTATTTGAATGCCTTTTTGGGCGGCCTTCTGAGCATTTTGACCACGTTCCTCCCAATCGGTCACAGTTTTCGCTAGTAAAACTTTCATAATATTTTCGCCCCAGCCCGTAGTACTGGCAGCACCACAGCTATTGTCGGCATAGGCTCCTGCTCCAGGGATCGGTGAATCTCCCACTCGGCCAGGCCATTTACGCGGTGTGCCGCCAGTAGAGGTAGCTGCCGCTAGGTTGCCGCCCTGGTCCATAGCCACAGCACCAACAGTATCCCCTGGGAGGGGACCAAAAGGATCGTGTGAGCGAAAATTGGAGTCGTGTTTAATTTGCTCGAAATACGCGAGTTCTCGTTCGGTAAGCAGTGCTTCTGGAGGTAATTGTGTAAAGCCTTCACGTTCGGCGAAAGCCTGTGCTCCGGAGCCGACGAGCATGCGGAATTCCCGACTCTCCATTAAGCGCCGGGCAACCGATACAGGATGAAGAAGGTTTTGGACAGCCGCAATAGAACCAAAGTCGAGCGAACGCCCATCCATGATCATAGCATCCAGCTCTATTTCGCCAATACTGTTGAGAAATGCACCTCGCCCGGAGTCAAAGGTAGGATCAGCTTCCAGTATGCGGACAGCATGCTCCACAGCATCAAGTGCTGATGCTCCTTTTTGCAGCATTGGCCAGGTGTTTTGTACGGCCGCAGTTACACCACGTAGGTGGGCATCCTCTTGCTCGGCAGGGATGTCCCAAGCGCCCCCGTGGACGATTAGGCGAATTGGCATTTTTGATTGATAATGTGATGTGTCATCAAAAGTACGTTAAATTGTGACACGTGAAATGAGGATTTAGTAATTTTCAAGTAGTACCTAATAATTGAATTTTTGCTAATGCGACGCGCCTTTCTCAAGAAACATTATTTGCGCCTTATAGTGCTCGGCCCGATTGTCGGAATTGTACTGGTTTTGTTGAACCATAGTTACGTCCAAAGGGCTTCTAGCCCCTATCTTTTTCAAAACATTGATGAGGTACCACACCACCGGGTGGCACTTGTTTTGGGAACCTCTAAATTTGCGGCCAGCGGGTATGTGAATCTATTTTATCAGTATCGCCTGAATGCAGCTTTGGAGCTCTTTGAACGGGGTAAGGTTGATTACTTGTTACTCAGTGGCGATAATGGGACCAAAGATTACAATGAACCGGCGATGATGCGAGAGGATCTGTTGGCAAATGGTGTACCTGCTGATCGGATCTATTTAGACTATGCTGGCTTTCGCACCCTAGATTCCGTAGTCAGAGCCAAAGCCATCTTTGGGCAAGATCGTTTTATTTGTGTTTCACAGCCTTTTCACTTGTCACGTGCCATCTATTTGGGGCGTAGCAAGGGGATTGAGGTGAGTGGTTTTGCGGCGCAGGCCGTTAGCCCAAGTTATAGCCGGACAGTCATTGTGCGAGAATACCTGGCTCGGGTGAAAATGCAAATCGATCTAATCATTGGGAAAGAACCCCGCTTTTATGGTGAGGCCATTCCGATCGGTTGATTTTGTACTATCATTGTGCATTCTTCAAATTCCATATACCCACTGTTATGTCCACTATCTCACTTGCTTACCCAGTAGGAACCTTTGAAGCTACAGCTGCTCCGGACGCGAGCACACTTGATCACTGGATGCAGACGCTCGCAAAATTTCCCGCCCAAATGCGTCTTGCAGTAGATGGGTTGAACGAAGAAGAACTGAGCTATCGGTATAGGCCACAAGGTTGGACGATCCGACAAGTGGTGCACCATTGTGCAGATAGTCACCTGAATGCGCTTACCCGTTTCAAACTGGCCTTAACCGAGGATAACCCAGGTATTAAGCCTTACAATGAAACGGCTTGGGCAGAGTTGTCCGATTATTCAATGCCATTAGAATCGTCTCTTCAGATCTTGGAGGGCCTTCATCAGCGCTGGGTCGCTATGCTCAAGCAAATGCAAGCTGCCGATTTTGACCGCACCTTTTTTCATCCAGAGCATGGTACCGTATTTTCACTTACACTAGCCTTGGATAATTACGACTGGCATTGCCGCCATCATTTAGCTCATATACACCAGGCCAAGAAGGAACAGTTTACTGAATAGGCGTATCTTCGCAGAATGGAAGCGCTGGCTACTTTTCTACAACATCTTTCTACGGCTTTGGCTGCACAGCAGCTGCGTAAACTTACGCTAAGTAAGCCCAGTTCGAAGCAATCGGATTGGCTAAATCTCTATGCTCGTCCGGTAGAGATCAAGGGGCAGTATAACTTGTCTTGTACGTTTCGTTACCGTACGCGTGATGAAGTCAAAAACTACGATGAAAAGGCAGCTGTTGAACAAGTCTCTGCGTGGTTAGATACCCATTTTCGCCAGGCTGATCTTTTTACCGATGAAGGTCATTTCAGTCTTATGATTAGCAAAAAAGGAAAGGCCACGCTGAAGCATAAGCAGGAGACGGTGAAAAAGCCAGATTCCCTCTCCCATGATCACCAAAAAAACCGACCGCTAAGCGACCGCCCGCGGCCTTATCTGACTGCGTTAGGTATTGCCGGAGCAGATGGTAATATCCTGAAACAAGGCCGCCGCAAGTTTCGACAAATCAACAAGTACATTGAGCTAATCAGTCACTTACTGGAGAACCAACCTTTATCGGACAATGCTCATATCGTAGACATGGGATCTGGTAAGGGGTACCTCACTTTTGCCTTGTATGATTATTTGGTTAATGAAAAGGGGATTGCCGTGCGAGTGACCGGGGTAGAGTTACGTCCTGAATTGGTGGATAAGTGCAATGCCATCGCTAAGGGAAGTGCCTTTTCGGGTCTTCAGTTTATCGCTGGCGATATTCATCAGTATCGGCCGGAAGGAGGTATTGACATGTTGATTGCTCTGCATGCCTGCGATACAGCAACGGATGAGGCTATTGCTCGCGGGATTGTAGCGGAAGCAGATTTGATTGTGGTGGCTCCCTGCTGCCATAAGCAAGTGCGAAAGGCTATGCAGCCACGTTCTGAGTTGAAACCAATGCTACAGCATGGAATTCTTCTAGAGCGTCAGGCCGAAATGTTGACTGATAGCATTCGTAGTTTATTGCTTGAGCGTGAGGGCTATCAAACCAAGGTATTCGAGTTTATTGGTACCGAACACACGCCAAAGAACGTCATGATTACGGCTACTAAAAACCAGGCTAGCGAGACGGCTCAGCAAGAGATTGACCAATTGAAGCAGCTTTTTGGTGTGCAAAGGCATCATTTAGAAGACCTTTTAGCTGATTAATACAATCGTTGCTAAGGAAAGTATTTATTTTAAGGCCTTTACGTCAGATGACGTTTTCCACTCTTGATTAAAACCTAAGTGCATTACACCCCATGGACCAAATGTGTGTGCCCTCGCCGATTGCCGGCTTGGGATAGGTCACCCTATTTATTAGTACCGTTTAAGGACAGATTTGGCTATGGGACTACGAATCTTACTCATTTCCTTTTTTCTTCCAACCCTCCTTTGGGGGCAGTTAACTTGTGAAGACGAATTTCTTTTTTCGGGCTCCGCTACCCTGCAAGGTGAGTGTATCCTCATGACCCCCAATGCACAGGGGCAGATTGGCTGTGCTTGGTTCAATGATTTAACCGACTTTTCGGCACCTTTTACGCATAATATGACCGTTAATTTCGGGAATATTGATGCTAATGGGGCGGATGGTATTTGCTTGGTTTATCAGAATAATAGCTCAGCCATTTGTGGCACCTCTGGTGAAGGCATCGGTGCATTAGGCATTGGTAATTCTTTTATCGTCGAGTTTGATACTTGGCAAAACCTAAACTTGGGCGATCCATTTAATGATCATGCGGCGATCAATATTAATGGTGATTTTATGAACACGATTAATGGCCCCGTCGATTTAGGGAATATCGAAGACGGTGCCGAACATGATATATCCTTCAGCTGGGATCCTGGTACAATGTCTTATGAGGTCTACTTCGATGGGATGCTGATTTTGTCCGGTGTTTACGATATCGTTGCTAACTGCTTTGGAGGCGACCCGTTTGCTTACTGGGGGTATACCTCATCTACAGGAGGTGCAACAAATGAGCAACTGGTTTGCCCTGGTCTGCCACCTGAAATATTTGTAGATGCTGGTTTCCCTATCGAGATTCCTTGTGTTGGTGCCGCGGTAACACTAGATGGATCTGGGTCTGACAGTGGCCCTGATTTTACCTACGAGTGGACAACCTTTGATGGTAATATTGTTGATGGAGAATTTACGCTAACTCCAACAGTTGACGCGGCCGGAACCTATACTCTGACCATTTTCAATAACACCACCTTGTGTGAAGGAATGGCTGAGGTAGAAGTGACTATTGGTGAAATAGAGGCATTCCTAGATACGCCACCTTATTTGGATTGTATTTCAGGCCAGGTGGTGCTGTCTGGAGCAGGCTCTTCTTCAGGACCAAATATTACCTATGAATGGAGTACCCCTGATGGAAATATCGTAGACACTAATGGCGACCAAGCAACAGTAGACCAAGCTGGCGAATACACCCTGACGGTCACCTATGATGATGGAGTGGGCGTCTGCATGGAAGAGGCTACCGTACTAGTAGAAGAAAATCCGGATATCCCGGTTGCCTTCGCCCTTGATGAGATATTAAATTGTGACCCACCTTATGTAGAACTGGATGGCACTGGCTCTTCTGAAAGCAGCGTCTTTACTTATCAGTGGACAACCAATGATGGGACAATCTTAGCCGGCGAAACCAGTCTCTTTCCTTTGGTAGGAAGCGCTGGTATGTACACCTTGGTTGTGACGAACTCTGTGTCAGGTTGTACTGATGAATATTTTGTTTTTGTAACCGAGGATCAAGACCCACCAGATGCTATCGCACTCGTTGACAATGACTTGGGTTGTGGTGGTGGCACTGTCACCATTGATGGAAGCCTGTCTTCCTTTGGGGATGAATTTACCTACCAATGGACGACCAGTAATGGAAATATTGTCAGTGGCGCTACCGAACAATCACCTGTTGTCGATGTGGCGGGTGAGTATACGCTATTGGTTACCAATACAGAGAACGGCTGTACGGATCAGACTACCGTTACAGTCGGAGGTGGCGTGAACAATGTGATGGCTGATATTGCTGCGCCGGGGACGTTAGACTGTCAGATCTCTGCACTTCAGCTTGATGCCAGTAGCTCGATGCCTGATAATGGAGTGATCTATACCTGGTCCACTATGGATGGACAGATTGACGGTAGCAATACAGGTTTATTGGTAGATGTAAGTGCACCTGGCACCTATACGCTAATCATAGAAGATTTGGATAATGGCTGCGCAGATACGACTAGTGTGGTGGTCATGGAAGATATTACACCACCAGTAGCCGAGGCTGGAACCGCTATGCCTTTTGGGTGTTCCGACGTAAGTCAACAATTGGATGGTATGGGCTCTAGTACAACAGATGTAATCTACAGCTGGACTACAGTAGATGGCACTTTAATCAATGGCCAGTCGAGCTTGACACCGGAAGTAGGTGGTGCGGGGATCTATACATTAGAGGTGACGAGCACGCTCAATGGATGTACTGCTACGGATCAAGTTATAGTACCTGCCGATAGCGATATTCCAGTGGCACAGATTGTCCAAAATGACACCCTCGACTGTACAGTGAGTTCTCTGGTGCTGGATGCGGCGGGTTCTTCGTCAGGCATGAATTTTAGTACAACTTGGACAACACCGGATGGTAATTTTGTTAGTGGCACTGATGGCTTACAGCCAGTGATCGATGCGCCTGGTACGTATACCTTGGAAATTACCGATACGGGCAATGGCTGTAGCAATGATGTAAGTATCACAATTGCACAAGATATTGTTGATCCAGTTGCACAATTGGCAATGCCGGATGTCTTGAATTGTGCAATAACGAGCTTGTCACTTGATGCCTCTGGAAGTAGCACGGGTGATAATTTTACCTATAGTTGGTCTACCACAGACGGCATGCTAAATGGAGTAACAGATACATTACTCGCCACGGCAAGCGACCCTGGCACTTACTTGTTTATTGTAAGTAACGAGCAAAATGGTTGCCGCGATTCAATGGCTGTTACAGTGCAGGAAGACCTTCTTACGCCTGATCTCGCTATTGCTAATCCAGCGGAACTCAACTGTACGATAAGTAGTACTGCTCTTAATGCGAGTTTGAATAATGCGGTACCTCAGATTAATTATCAATGGTCTACTTCAGATGGATCAATTGTGAGCGGGGCAACGGGCTTGCAACCGGTGGTTGATGCACCTGGTACTTACCAACTGATATCAGTCAACGCAGAGAGTCAATGTGTCGATACCGTCAGCGTGACGGTTACTCAGGATATTGTCCCTCCCGTTGCAGATGCAGGGGCCGATAAGCTGTTGAATTGTAATGATACAAGCCAGACCTTGGGCGGCAATAGTAGTATGGGAGCTATCTACAGTTATCAATGGAGCAGTCCCGATGCAGCAATAATTGGTGAAAGTGATCAGTCAAGCATAATGACTGTTGAGCCGGGGCGTTTCATCCTTCAAGTAACAAATACCAATAATACCTGTGTGGCTACCGATACTGTCATGGTTACCCAGGATATTGTTCCTCCAATTGCTAGTGCTGCTGTACCTCCTCTACTGACCTGTACAGACAGCCTTTCTATGCTTGATGGAAGTGCATCAAGTGGAAATTCTGCTTTGAGTTTTGAATGGTCTACACCAAATGGAAGTTTGGTGGGAGACCCCACCGCTAGTCAACTCAACGCCGGGCAGGCAGGAGATTATCAGCTTATCGTTACACAAGCGAGTAATGGATGTACGGATACCACTAGTGTGACGGTAGCCCAGGATGATAACTTCCCTACGGCTATGGTTGCGTTAGCAGAAGACCTCACCTGTGACCGCTTGAGTATTGTACTCTCTGGTGCGGCCAATAGTGCCAGTGGTAATACGATTTTCACCTGGTCTACAATGGATGGTAATATCGTTGCTAATGGCAACACCCTACAGCCCGAAGTGGATCAGGCTGGAACTTACACCCTGACCGTAGAGGACGGTAATAATAATTGCCGGGCCCAAGCCGAGGTTGTGGTAAATCTTGACGATACGCCACCAGTGGCTGCGGCGGGCATTGATACTTTACTGAATTGCAATCGCCTGGATCTTCAATTGGATGCGAGTGGAAGTGATCAGGGCGGGAATATCACCTATAGCTGGGATACGGCGGATGGTAATATTCTGAATGGTACCACAGCACAAAACCCGACCATCAATGCTGCTGGTACTTATACATTAGAGGTGATAAATACCATTAATGGGTGTCGCGCTACCGATGAAGTAATAGTAAGTATTGATACCATTGCTCCAACACCGCAGATAGCAATGCCGACGATTATCACTTGTGCAGACACGGAGGCGATGCTCGATGCTTCGGCAAGTACCACAAGTGGCCCTGCGAGTTTCAGTTGGACAAGCTCAGTCGGTAATACCATTAATGATGCCAATGCTCCTGAGGCTACCGTTACCCTCAGCGGAACCTATGATCTGCTACTAACGGACACCGGAAACGGATGTACGAGTACTGCAAGCGTTGTAGTTGATGACGACTTAACGCCACCAGATCCACAGATTGCAGCCCCAGATATATTGACCTGTGCTATCACTAGTATTTCCTTAGACGCTTCTGCTAGTTCGGGCAATAACCTAAGTTATACCTGGACAACAACCGACGGGCAAATTGATGCTGACGGTGATACGAATGCACCGCTGATTTCTGCACCGGGTACCTATGATTTGGTGATTCAGGATGGTAATAACGGTTGCGTGAATAGCACTAGTGTACAGGTAAATAGTGATACCGAACCACCTTTGCTAACCCTTTTTGATCCGCTCACTGTAAACTGTTACAACCCTCAGGTTGGCCTTCAGGCTTTTGTAGGAAGTAACATTGGCACTGCTCCGGATTATCAATGGGTGAGCCAGGAAGGTAATATTGTTGCTGATGACAATACACTGACTCCAACAGTTGACGCAGCAGGCTGGTACGTCTTTACGGTCACCAATACGGATAATGGCTGCCTTAGTCAGGATTCTGTCCGCGTACGCGAAGACTTGGAAGCCCCAGTTGTCAATTTCAGTTTAGTGGAAACACTAGATTGTAACAACGCTAGTGTAGAAGTAGACGCCGGTACGAGTACCGGAAACAGTGCACTTACCTTTAGCTGGGTGAGTTCGAACGGAAACATCATTAGTCCAACGGATCAATCCTTTATTTCGGTAGACACGCCGGGAGATTATGGGGTTTTGCTTACCAGTACTGGTAATGGTTGTACAGACAGCCTTGGATTAATGGTGACGCAAGACACGATCTCGCCAATGATCACTATTGCTGACCCGGCGATTTTGGATTGTTCTACTCCAAGCTTGACGCTAGATGCAGGAGGGTCTGATAATGCAGGTGTCTTTGTCTTAGACTGGAGCACTATGGGGGGGCAAATTGATGGTGGCGCCGATGGCCTTACCCCAACGATTAGCCAACCTGGTACTTATACCTTGGAAATATCCAATACGCAGAATGGTTGTGTAAGCACCGCGAGCGTGACTGTTGATCAAGATGACGAAGTGCCAGTGATCCTTTTTGCGGATCCAGATATTCTCACTTGTGTAGTCAATAGCGTAACCTTAGACGCTGGAGACTCCAGTGTAGGCAACACCTTATCCTACAACTGGACCACAACAAACGGACAGATCATTGACGGTGAAAGTAGCTTAATGCCAGATGTTGGTGCGCCAGGAGAATATGAGCTGACGATACTTGATAGTAGTAATGGCTGCTCCAATAGCGCGATTCTTTCGGTGAATCAAGATATAGAACCACCAATTGCTCAGGCAGGAGTAGACTTCACACTGGATTGTGCAAGCGATGTTAACTTCCTTGATGGTGCTGGCTCTTCTCAAGGGGGCATATTCACTGCAGCGTGGACGAGTTTTGATGGTGCTATCTTATCAGGACCTACGTCCCTGACTCCGGGTATTAATCTCCCTGGTACTTACCAACTACTGATTACCAATACTGAAAATGGCTGTACAGCAACAGATCAGGTAGTGGTGGTAGAAAACATTCCGGTAGGGATGGTAGCTCTAGAACAACCACTGTGTTTTGGCGATGCAGGTAATATTAGCTTTAATGGGGTGCAAGGAGGTACGCCACCCTACACCTATACTATTGATGGCGGAGCTAGCTTACAATTACAGCCAGCTTTTTTCGGTGTTTCACCAGGAGTGTACAATGCCCAAATTGAGGATGTAAATGGCTGTTTGTATGAGGAGGTTGTGCAGATTGAGCAACTAGACTCGCTAGTTGCCATTTTTACTGAACCAGAACTGGAAATCAAATACGGTGATAGCGTTCGCTTGCATGTGCAAACGAACTTCCCAATGGAAGATTTGGCACAAATCATTTGGGATAATCCAGCTACACTGAGTTGTGACGATTGCCTACAGCCTTACGCCAGCCCAACAGAGAGTGGTTTTTATCAAGTGACCGTCGTCTCAGTGAACGGTTGCAGAGATGAAGCGGTAGTAAGAATTCTTGTCAATCGGGAATTCCCCGTTTATTTTCCATCAGCCTTCTCTCCGAATGGTGATGGTGACAATGATCTGTTTTATCCCTTTGCACAACTTGGTGCTGTAAATAAAATTCACTCCTTCTTGATCTTTGATCGATGGGGTAACGAAATGTTCGTTGCTTCAAACTTCCAGCCGAATGACCCCGCCTATGGATGGGATGGAAATAACCGTGGTTTACCTTACAATCCCGGTGTATTTGTATACGTAGCCGAGATAGAGCTAGCTGATGGGCGAATCGAGATATTTAAGGGAGATGTAGTGCTAGTTCGTTAGCCAAAGTGAAGTTGGACCGTATTGAGTTTTGGAGACTGAGGATCATGGGTATCTTTGGTGCGAATTGACGATTGACGTATGCGGCAAGTTTGTATTTGGTTATGTGTGTTGTTGTTCCTCTCTCAGTCAGCAACAGATCAGTTGCCATCCTTTATTCCTCCCGTGAATGGGACTATGCAACTGACAGGAACCTTTGGTGAACTCAGGGGAAATCACTTTCATGCTGGCTTGGATATCCGAGGGCCCGTAGGTCGGCCGATCTATGCCATTGCAGATGGTTTTGTCTCGCGGGTTCTTGTATCTGTAAGTGGATATGGTCAGGCTTTATATTTAGAGCATCCAAGTGGGCATACTTCTGTCTATGGCCATTTGAATCGTTTCCGAGATGATATTCAGGCTTTCGTACGAGAACGTCAATATCAAGATGAAAGCTTCCTTTTGGATGAAGCTCCCTCAGCGCTTAAGTTTCCAGTAAAGCAAGGCGATCTTATTGGTTATATCGGTCAACGAGGTTATGTGTCGGGACCACACTTGCATTTTGAGATTCGAGATACGGAAAGTGAGCGAGTGCTCAATCCCATGAACTTTGGGATCACTGTTCCGGATCGTCGTCGCCCCTTGGTCAACAGTTTACGCGCTTATGCCTTAAACGAACGCGGCCGGGTATTATCAGGAGAAGACCGACGCTTGAAGAGTCTGGGAGGAGGAAAGCACACCCTCTATGTAGATACACTAGTGGTGGATCACTGCATTGTTGCTTTTGGCGTAAAGGCTTATGATCAGCAGGATGGCCGCCCAAATCGCAATGGTATTTATAGCCTCTCTATGTGGCAGGATAGTGCGTTGCGTTTTACCTATAGCATGGATCAATTCTTGGGCGAACAAACTCGCTACCTCAATGCGCATCTCGACTATGAGCAACAAAGGCAGAGAAATAGTTGGTTCCAACGCGCTTTCGTGCTTCCGGGAAATGAGCTGGACTTCTACCAAACTGATAGTCTGAGGGGATTGATTCATTTGGCTCCGGGCCAGTCTAGCCTTGTGCGCTTTGACATTACGGATCATCGCAAGAATACTTCCCAGTTGGAATTTGTGGTGAAACGATCAATTGGTACGCCGGCCCTGCAAAATCCGGTCTATACTTACTATTTGCCTTACGATGAGGAGAGCTTGATCGAAGATCATGAAGTACGCGCCCATTTCCCGCAAGGGGCCTTATACGAAGATCTTTACCTGGACTACGATTATCTGCCAGAATCATCTGACGGCCTCTATGCTGCCGTTCATCGTTTCCATCACAATAGCACACCACTGCATCGTTATTACGACTTGCACATTCAACCGACCCGTCTACCAGAGAGACTGCGCGATAAAGCCATAATTGCGCACTGTGAAGACGGCCGCGACCCAGTGAGCTATGGAGGAGAGTGGACAGAAGAAGGTCGCCTCCGAGCACCCGTTCGAGCTTTTGGGAACTTTACCATTATGGCAGATACCATACCGCCAACGATAGAAGTAGAGCGATTTTCTTCCAATATGCGGGGCTGGTCGTCATTTAGCTTTCGCTTGAAAGATGATTTTCCAACGGCGGGTAAAGCACGTGGCTTGCGCTTTCGCGCGGAGGTGGATGGCCAGTGGATATTGATGGAGTACAATGGCCGCAGACGCCGGCTCTATCACGACTTTGATGGCCGAATCCCTTCCGGTAAACACGAATTCGTTTTGCGCGTCATGGACGATCGTGGAAATGAAAGTGTGCTGAGAAGGTCATTCAACAACTAGGAAGCCCAGTCCTTAAGTTGTTTCTATTTCTTTCTTCTCTATCAAGACCGCGTCATCATTTGGCTGAACGGGTAGTTTCAATTCATTTCCTAATACATACAGGAAGGAAGCACCAAGAAACATGATCTGGGAGGTGTAGTAGACCCAGACCATAATCAAAGCCAGCACACTCGCTGAGCCAAAGGTGGTGGATATTGTTCCGTGCCCGATATACAGGCCAATCACGAATTTGCCAAATAGGAACAAGGCGGAGGTAAATAGCCCTCCTAGAATCGCCAACTTCGTATCTACGATTGCGTCGCCGAGAAATTTGAACATCAGGCTAAACATGACCGCCACGACAAAAAAGGAGGTCAGATGTTCCACAGCAATACTAATGGGAAAGTCACTTGATAGGTGCTGCGTGTACCTGACTAAAAATCCATTCAAGGCAAGACTAACAAGCAACAGGAAGAAAGTTGCTAGCAAAACTGAGAAAGCGACCAGGTGCTTGGAAGCGTAGGCTAGAAGGCTATTTCTTGGTTTTGCCGCAATACCCCAAATATTGTTGAAGGCACTGTGCAGTTGGTTAAACATTCCCGTTGCGCCGAGGGCAAGAGTTGCAAAACCAATAATGACCGTTAGGAGGTTGCCGTGATTGCTGTGGTGGTTGCCAACCATTTCTTGAATCTGTTGAGCTGGCTCCTTGCCCAGGGTTTTCTCTAATCCTGAATATACTTCTCCTGAGACAGCAGCTTCGCCCCAGATCATTCCAAAAATAGAGATCACAATCATGATCATCGGAAGGATCGAAAACACGGTGTAGTAGGCCAGTGCTGCCCCTTCTTGGAAAGTATTGCTTTGGGAGAAATGACCGAATACCCGTTTTAGGAATGCAATGATTTTATTCATGTCCGGAGCGGTGGTAATGATTTTAACGAGGTACGAAAGATAGCCTGTGAAAGTGAACTAGGCAATTCGAGCGCTATAATCGTCTCTAATGAACGAAGGCAGCGCGCTGTCTTATTTGCGCACTGCCCCCTTGGTCAATCAAGTATTTGGTTAGGACGCCTAAAAATGCTGGCGTACCATTTGGATCGCAATAGCGATCAAAAGAATTCCGAATACCTTGCGTAAGGTGTCGGTTACTTGTGGAGAGATCTTCTTGGCGAGCCAGTCGGAGCTACGCAGAATGATGAAGACAATCAAAAGGTTGATCACAATGCCTACCATAATGCTGGTGCTGTCGAACTCAGCTTTCAATGAAAGAATAGTGGTAAGCGTACCAGCTCCTGCTACCAGCGGAAACGCAATAGGAACCACACTGCCGGAGCCACCCTCCTCGTGATGGTCGCGGAAGAAACGGATACCTAGCACCATTTCCAGGCCGATGAAGAAAATAATGAGCGCACCCGCCATGGCAAAGGAGGCAACCTCCAAACCAAACAGGCCGAGTACTGCATTGCCGAAGAATAGAAAACTCAGCATAATAATACCGGCTGTGGCCGTGGCGACGGAGGCATTGATTTTTACCCCCTCGCGCTTCATATTCATAATAATGGGTAAGGAACCGATGATGTCGATTACGGAAAAGAGAATTAAACTCACAGACAGTACTGCAGTCATGTTTTTGCTTTTTTGGGTAGTTAGTAAATAATTCAATCGTCTTGCAAAACAACGTTTTTAAGTCAATAATGACTCCTGAAAAAGTATGATTTAGTCAATAGTTGTAATTTTGAGTGGAATTATTGTCATTTTTAAAATATTGGATTTCAAATTTCCGCTATGCAAAATCAACTTGACCCAATCGACCATCGAATTCTGAGAGAGTTGACACAGGACGCTCGAATTCCGTTTACCCAGTTGGCTAAAAAGCTGAAGGTTTCCAACACATTGGTGCATCAACGCGTCCGCAAATTGCGAGAGGCAGGGGTGCTGAAACAAGCTGTTTATCAGCTCAATGCCTGGCAGTTGGGTTTCCAAACCTCAGCTTTTACCCAAATTATGCTCAAAGAGGCTACGCACCACAGGGCAGTGGAACGGGAACTGGAAAAAATTCCGGAGATCGTAGAGTGCGTCAATATCGCTGGCCGTTATGCGTTACTGGTAAAGATCTATGCGACTGACAACCGACATCTCCGGGATGTGATTTATGAACAGATCTTGTCTATTGAAGGAGTAGAAGGGACAAATACAACCATTGCCTTCGAAACAGCGTTCTCGCGCGGGGTGCCGATGTAGGCCAACCATTTTCATTGTTTGACTATTGCCAATTGGATATGAAATTGCTGTTTTCCATTCTGGGGCATACCCTAATGTTTGTTGTGCTTACGGTGCTTACCCAAGTGGGGGGTATCGTTTGGCTGCTAAGCCTCATTGTTATCAAGTGGTGGCCCGGTAAACCTTATCGTTGGTTTGTCTTTCCTGGTCTTTATCTAATAGTTTGGGTGCTTCTCCCTTTGTTGGCAAAACCGTTTGGGCGCGTGCCCTTGCCACTTCGAGCTTCGGCCGAAGTTCCGCTACAGCCGCAGAATGCCTTCATTGTTTTGGCTAATCGCCACTACGTTCGACCGGTCTTAAAAAAGGAAACTTTTGCGGTAGCCCAACGGCTGCAAGCGGACAACCCAGATATGATTCTTACCTACTTGGATGCCAATTTTCCATTCATAAATGGGTTTCCATTACTACCTCATCGTAGCCATAATGATGGCAAAAAACTGGACCTGGCCTTTTTCTATCAGCGTAAGGGAGAACTTACAAGTCGAGCACCTGCTCTGCTTGGATACGGTCGTTGCGCAGAACCTCAAGGTGGTGAACGAGATCAACCTCAGCGCTGTGCCAATAGCGGGTATTGGCAGTACAGCTTGCTGCCAAAGCTAGCCTGGCCGTTCCGCCGATCTGGATATACGGTTGATGAAGAAGCTACCCGAAAAATGGTGCGTGCCTTCGCCCGCCAAGGCACTATCGGGAAACTCTTCCTCGAACCTCATCTAAAAACCCGTTGGCGACTAGGCCAATACAACAAAATCCGATTCCACGGATGTGCAGCAGTACGCCATGATGATCACCTGCACATACAGCTTTAGTGAGGAAGCCTAAGTCAAAGTGAAATAAGAGAATGGTAATTTCCAACTAACCAACTAACCAACATCACACCGCCTGCGGCACCGTCTTAGCTAGTACTGTTTCGTATTGTTGGATGAGCTTTTGAGGTCCAGCGGAGGCTGGCATGTCTAGCATAAGATCATAACAGGCTGTATTCTCTGCTACCGGACCAATTTTCAGCCCTGCTCGGGTGTGTAAAGCGATGTACTCCGTAAAGCGATTGGTGCGTGGAAATAGGCAGATAAGTACGTCATACTCCTTCTTCAGCCAGTTGGTGACCTGATCTCCTTTAGGGCGTTGAGCCCAGTCGATATCACGAAGGGTGAAGAAGTTGAAGGAGAAGGTTGCTTCTTTATCGGCAGTGGAAATGAAGCCCAGAACATTGATCTGTTTGCCTTGCTTGCGCAGTTTTTCAGCGTAGGCTAGTGTGCGCTTGCGTTCGTCTACGTCTGTAGCGTCGAATAAGATCGCTACCGTACGCGCTTCGTCGAGGTTGCGTACGGACGCCGCAGTAGCCCTTGCCGCTTTGGTGGGTAAGGACTTCTGATAATACCGATCTTTTAGACGATCAATGATTCCCATATAATGCTGAAACAGCGAATAGGGGTATGAGGTTTATTCCTCAGTTACCTCCTGATAAACGCCAATGTTAGCGTATTTATTGATTCGGGCTTCAATTCGTTCATCGGGGTCCATTTCCTGTAGCTCAGCGATAGTCTTTTTCAACTGGCGCTTCAGGATTTTGGCCATTTCGTCTGGGTTAGCGTGGGCACCACCAACGGGCTCTTTAATAATGCCGTCGATGATGTTAAAGGAAAGCATATCATCAGCAGTAAGCTTCAGCGCTTCGGCAGCTTGCTCTTTATAATCCCAGCTACGCCAAAGGATAGAAGAACAAGATTCCGGAGAGATGACAGAGTACCAAGTGTTCTCCAACATGAATACACGATCGCCTAAGCCAATACCGATGGCACCACCACTGGCGCCTTCTCCGATCACAGCACAAACGATAGGTACACGTAGTTGGGCCATCTCAAAGAGGTTGCGGGCAATAGCTTCTGCCTGTCCTCTTTCCTCTGCCTCAATACCAGGGTAAGCACCAGGTGTGTCGATCAAGCAGATTACCGGATAGTTGAAACGCTCAGCTAGCTTCATCAAGCGCAAAGCTTTGCGGTAGCCTTCCGGGTTAGCCATACCGAAATTACGGTACTGACGCATCTTGGTATTCACCCCTTTCTGGTGACCCAGGATAACTACTGTTTGACCATCCAAGCTAGCGATACCACCAACAATGGCTTTATCATCTTTGAAATAGCGATCACCGTGCAGTTCTACGAACTTGCGGCTCATCTGCTCAATATAGTACATCGTATATGGCCGCTCCGGGTGGCGCGACAGCTGTACTTTTTGCCAACCAGTAAGGTTGCCATATATCTCTTTGCGGGTGCTTTTGATTTTATTCTCCAATTCCTTGATAGAATCAGACATATCCAAATCCCCTTCCTCGGCTACTTGCTGGATTTTTTCCAGCTGCTCGTACAGTTTCTCCAAGGGTTGCTCAAACTCCAGAAATACCATAAGCACATTGGTTTATATGGCCAGCTAAACAATATAGTTGGGCTAGCCCTAAAATTTGGTGATGCAAAGGTAGTACAAATGGATAAATGTGGGTGCGCCTATTTTTTTTCTGTTTTTTAATTACTTCACTATCAGCTACTTCGTGCTATTTAAGGTGCTTAATAGATTTTTTTCTTGTGTTTAGTGTTGCATGGAAGGAAAAAGCGTCTTAAATTTGCGTCGCTATCGAGCAACCGAGCTCAACAAAAATAGCAGGTCCGGTAGTTCAGTTGGTTAGAATACATGCCTGTCACGCATGGGGTCGCGGGTTCGAGTCCCGTCCGGACCGCAAAAAGCCTCGAAGCATTGCTTCGGGGCTTTTGTGGTTTTAGTACTTACCCTTTTACTCACTCCCCTCAGGCCGAATCGAATCATAGGGGATTGGGCTCACATCATCGTGGTTGAGCACTCGCTTCCCAACGCGATCAATACGCATAATCAATTTACAAGCAGGGTCCGGACAGATCACCCGGGCGTCGGTTTCCATCCAGTCGGAAGGATGATTGATACGTTGTTTGGCGGGCAACAAAGGAATAACCGACTGCAGGGCGTACAGGCAAAAGTTTTGGCCGTCCGGCATCGATATTTTTCCGCCTTTCATGTAAAAGCGATCACCAACGGTCATCTCACAGGTGCAGTGTCCATCAATTGTTTCAACGACAACGGTGAGGTCATATAATTCAAATTGATCGGGACGGAGTGTTTTTTCCTTTTTCATGTCAGGTTGTTTTTCGTTAGCGTGAGCTTAGGGTTAACAGATTTGCCAAGTTGCCGAATATCAGAAACTCAGGTTGTAGAAGATATAGAGTAGAAAGACACTTCAAGATCCTTATACCCTCTACTTTCTACCTTATACCGGAAGGTTGGGCTTCGACTAGCATCACTTCAGGAAGTTGCCTAGGCACAACCTTACGTTTCATTATCCTTTTTCCGGCCATAACCGAATATAATTGAAGCAATCGCCACTAATAGGATCCCCCAAGCTATAAAGTTATATAGGCCTGCATCCAAAGGAGAAACGGAAGCAATGCCAAACTCTTCTCCGGAGAGGGTCGTGTTGGCCATTAGTATGACCGGTATGAAGTAGGGTAGAATGAAAGGGAACACGCAGACAATCATGCTCAATACGTTTGCTCTCCTTTTCGGCGAAACGCCTCGCTCCGCTCCTGTTTGGTTAGCGAATTCTGATACCGTCAAAATGGCTACGATACTGTGTGTGGTTAGCAAGACGGCTGCGCCTACGGTGCCAGCAATCCAGCCTTCTGCCTGTTGGGTGTTATTGCTACGCTGAGAAGCAAAGAGTACGAGGCGGTCAATGAGTCCACTAGCTTTCAGTGTAGCAACCAGCCCCATAAGGAGAATGGTGAAAAAGCTGATTCCTACCGCTCGATTGATGCCGTCAATCACCAGGCTTTTGGCCGTGAAGTTTTCCAGGTCTAAACTGAAGAGTTCGGCTAAAGGCAGCAAGCCTAATGCCACACCTAGTACGATGCCAAACAACAGGCCCATCAGTAGCCCGTGTAGGAGATGTTTTCCTTTTAGGAATAGATAAACGATAAAAATCGGCACCAGTAACATCGGTAGGCCGGATGGAGACCCCAGCAATTCAGATTGTTCCTGTATTACTTCTCCTTCTAATATCCAGCCTGCCATTAGGTAAGCGACTAGTGCTAGCAAGGCCGCAGGAAGGATATATTTAATCCGACTCTTCACCGTGAGTCCAATGTCGGCTTTTTGGCTTAAGGCACTGGCGATGGTAGTATCGGAGATGGGCGCAATAAAATCGCCTAGGGTTGCTCCGGCCAGTATAGCCCCGGCCATCAAGGCTAGGGGTGAACCTAAAAGCCCTCCTGCTGGATAAAGTATAGGCCCGCAAATGAGAATCGTTGCGAAGCTCGATCCGGTAGATAAAGCAATCAGGCTGCATATGGTAAATGCAGCCAGCACAAAACTACCGCCAGACAACTGCAATTGACTGGATAGCCAGGTTAACGCCTCTACCAGGCCGGTACTGGCCATCAAGACGCCAATAATCGAAGCCAACATCCAAGCCGTGATCATAATCATGACAATGGGCTGGGACATCCCTTCAATCACCGCTTGGCTAAAAGCCGTCTTATCCTTAGCTAGGATCAAACCTAGTGCCATTGATAATAGCAGAATGGGCCAAAAACCACGTTCATCAGGCGCCCCGGATAGGGCAACCGCAATAACCCCACTGACAAAGACAAGAAAAGGCAAGATGGCGCCAAATAGGCCACCATGAAAGGATAAAGTCGATATCTTTTCTTTAGGTGTTAGGTTCATTCCTTTTCGTTCAAGTTGTACTTCATGATACGGCCGTGCTTGCCAGTCTTATCGCGCTCCAGCGCATACACGATCCCGGAAGGACCCTGGGCCTGATCAATGCGTTGTTGGATCACATCCAGATCACTTTGATCAAGTGTAAAACTGTTCAGCTTTTCCAAGTTGTTCAAATGTCGCTGATTGCGAGCGCCAATGATAGCCCCCGCCACAAACGGGCGTTGGAGGACCCACTGTGCAGCTACTTCGGCAATGCCTACATTGTGCTTATCGGCAATCGCTCGCAGTACAGTAAGGGTTGCTTGAAACAAATCCCAATCACCATTTTCTTCGATGATCAGTTTGTATTTAGTCAATGATCGATTTTCAAAAGGAGGCTGAGGTGCTTCGCTATTTAGATACCTATCGGTTAGAAAACCACCGGCAACGCTGCCAAAGCACAAAAGAGCAATGTTATGCTTTTCGCAAAGTGGATAGAGGTCGCTGGCGGGCCGACGGTCAAGAATAGAGTACTGTACCTGGTTAGATACGACCGGAACCCCAGCTTCTAGTAATTCATTTAAGTGTGCAGCATCAAAATTGGTCACACCAACGTGCCTTATTTTACCGGCCTTTTGTAAATCTGCTAGATGTCCTGCCGCCTCTACATAGCCGGGGATATTGAAATCCCACCAGTGAAATTGTACCAAATCCAACTGTGCTATACCTAGTCGTTTAAGAGAGCGATCAATAACGGCTTCCGTTTGTGCTTTTGTCAACGTTGGAAGTGCATTGTAATCAGGCACATATTTGGTGTGAATTTGCACGGGGCTCAAATCACCTGCCTGAAAGGCGTCTTTGTACTGCTTCAAAAATCGGCCGATCAATTCCTCCACCCCTGTGTAGATGTCGGCACAATCGAAGGTGGTAATCCCTGCTTCGACAAAAGCCTTCATGTCCTCAATCGCTTGAACTGGATCAATTTGTCCATGTCCACCAGCTAGATGCCATCCTCCCTTTAGTACCCTAGAAATGGAATATCCGGGTGCTAATTCTATTCGCTGCATTGGTTTATTCATCTGCTAAAGATGAGGAAATTTCTTGCACGGAACGATGGATGAGGCGTATTAGAACACGAGGTGATTTGCCCTCAAAACAACTAAATACCGCCTGAGGCTAATGCTTTTAATACCCGCAACGTTCATCAGGTAAAGTCCAGGAATTATTGATAATGGTGCCATAAATTTGATTTTTTATCTAAATCAAGGCGGATTACTGTACAACTTATTAGAGCGATAGAACCGTCATTTATATCCAAGTGTTTTCCAGTTGCGTTGTAATTAGAGGCTGCTTTGTTAAGCGGAAGTGTAACGTAATCAATGAATTAGAGGTGCTCTTAAATTCTTCTCGCTGACGCTCTTGAGCCTGGAAAGGTTATAAGAGGTAAGGTTTACGACCTACTTTTTTTATTCCTTACGCTTTAAAGATTGTTTTGATGAATCAAGGAGCGTATTTTTGCGAGCATTTTCGGGTTATCAAATCTTACCTGAAGGTATCGCCACAATAAATTTGCTTTTTTGCACGGCAATCGGAGAACACCATCGTCCCTAACACTGTTCCGATTACAAATCAAATCATCATCAATTATACCATACCAATGGAACAAGGAGTAGTTAAGTGGTTTAGTGTCGAGAAAGGATTCGGCTTCATCAAGGTGAAAGGAAGACAGGAAGATGTCTTTGTTCACTTGAAAGATGTGCACAATTCTGGCTACGACAAGCTTTATGAAAAGGACATTGTAGAGTTTGAAATCGTTGAAGATCGTCAAGGAAGAGCTCAAGCTACCAACATTACGGCTTTTGAGCCAAGCTAGTCTTAGAGACTCAGTTTAAGAAACGGACGCTATAGCTGACAACATTTGTGAGGCATCTTAGTGATACCTCCGTTCTCCTCTACATTCACTTACCCACATATCGGAAAGCTAACATTGTTAGATCATCATGCGTAGGTGCTCCATTTACGAATGCGGCTACCTGTGCTTCCAATCCCCGTACCAAAGATTTCATGCTGGGCTCCTGAAGACTATTCAGGGATTGTTCGATGCGTTCGGTTTCAAAGGCTTCTTTGTTGGGGTCATAAGCTTCTGGTAGACCATCGGTATACAAAAAGATGGTATCACCGGGCTCAACTTGTAGCGTAGCCACATCAAATTGAGCTTCCTCGACTACACCAACGATCGGGCCATTGGGCACTGGCAGGGGTTGAAAAGTACTACCTCCTAAAGCCGCGAACGGAGGATGATGGCCTGCATTGACGTATTGCAGCTCGCGTGTTCTTAAGTCAAGAATACCCGCCCAAAGACTCACGAACATCATGTCGTTGTTCTTCTTCAACAAGGTCTTGTTCAATTCTGGAAGTACCTCATCAAAGCTTGGACAGTTACTCACCAGAAATCGAAGTGAGGTAAAGGTGCGCATCATGAATAGTGCGGCAGGCATACCCTTGCCAGTAGCATCTCCAATGGCGAGGTAGATTCGGTTTTGATCGAGCGCCAGGGCATCGTAAAAATCACCACCCACGGCACGTGCCTGCTGAGTGCGGGCGTACACCTCGATCTCAGGGCGTTGTGGGAAGAGTTGAGAACCATTAGGAACAATATTGGCTTGGATGTTGCCGGCTGTTTTGAGATCTCTGGCCAGCTGTTTGTATTTCATCTGCTCCTCGATCTCGTGCATCAGCGCCTGATTATTACGGTGCAGACGCTCGGCCATGATGCCCATTAAGTTCTTTACCCCTTGCCGGCTGATGGCCAAGTGGTCCCAGAACACGTCTTCTGCAATGACTAAGACTTGACTCGCCTCATGGCAAACTACCGTCGCGGAGGTTGGACGCTCTTCCACTAAAGACATCTCACCAATGCACTCGCCGGGTGGAACAGGAATGGATACTTGCGTACCGGCATTTTCTAAAACGACCCGCAATTCTCCGTCCAGTACGAGGTACAAAGAATCATTAGGCGTTCCAGGGTGGATCAGTATTTCACCTTCCTGCAGGCGGCGAACAGCACTTTGGTTGACCACTAACTCGATCACCTCCGCTGGGAAACCGCGGAAGAGTTCATGCTGAGCAACCAGCTTCGCTATGTCAGGAAAGGGAATCATGTGACCGTAAAAATAGGTTATTTTGATTTTCTAGTATCCTCAAATAAAAAAGGGAGCAAGCATCTGCCTACTCCCTTTTTCAAGGTCATATTGATTGGATAGTTGTTACTCTACCACAACAAAGCATTTAGCTTCAGGCTTTTTGCCCTCAACTTCTACATTGGCGATATAAGTACCAGCAGGGTAGTGGCCTACCTGGAATTCCTCCACAGAGGATGCGGCAGGGATGCGGCGCAAAGCCATTAGTTGGCCTTCCTTAGAGTAAATGCTAACCGTAACGGCTTCTTCTAAGTGATCTTCCAGATCTAAACGAAGAATTTCGGCCGTGGGGTTAGGGTAGATCGCAAAGCAACTGGGATCCAGTTCTACCGGCTCTTCAGCAATCTCTACTTCATCGCCAATAGATATGACACCTTCCTCTTTGGGAATTACCTCTCCGGTCAAGTAGACCATCGTCTGAGCAGGTTCCGTGTTTGCTGTTAAGGTTACACGTTGGCTTCGGCGGCCCTTTTTGTTTTTGGAGTTGAATTCTACCGTAATAGAAGCGGTCTCACCTGGGGCAATGGCTTCGCGTGGCCATTTAGGCACGGTGCAACCACAGCTACCTTTAGCTTCTGATAAATACAGCGGAATATCTCCGGAATTGGTGAAGGTGAAGACGTGGCGGACAATTTCTCCTTCTTCGACATCACCGAAATCAAAGGTAGTTTCTTCAAATTCCATTGTCGTCGTGGTGCCAGGAGGCGTCGGTAATGGCAATGTTTGGTCTTGTGCAGTAAGGGGAAGAGAAAGTACACAGAGAAAAACGATTAAAAGCGCGAGGGGCGTTAATGGTGTTTTCATGGATGAAAATTTGAGATGAACGAATGGTATACGTTTCGACTTAAAGCAGCTTGCTTAGCAAGGACTTTGATCGAAAAGCAGACCTTAATTGAGAGATGCATGAATGCGTCTATTAGTTGTAATGCTTTTTTAACAGAAATTATTCCCCAGGTCTGGTCTGAATTCAAGAATGGCTCTTTTGTTTGGGCCATTCGGTAGTAATCTCAACTCAGCACCTGGTGCTTGAGTAAGGCGCCTTTGCGTACAAACTACCGGCAGAGCATATAAAAATGTCGCCTTGGCGAAAACTCTTGCAAGTAAAATGTGTCTTACTGAAGTAATCCAACTTAGGTGCCTATACTGCAGCTTTTAGAAAAATCCTGATCGGTTGCATCATATTTATATCCTACTTCAAGGAATGGTAACCAATCGTCGGGATAAGGCGCAAATAAGTATTTTTGTGCTCGAATTCTCCGCGGAGACACCTAATCATTAAACCAGTGGCTGTCAAAGAGCTACGTTTTACGCTCCTAATGCACAGCACTTAATCATCAAAACAATATGAAGGTTAGAATTACGCTTATGGTATGCCTGTTGGCAGGCATGTTTACTGTACTCAATGCTCAAGAAGTTGAGTTTGGTGGTATGGATGCAAGTCCAATGGACGCTGCTCACTACCCACGCCGTGCGGCTTTCCAAAACTATCTCTCAGACGATGATCCCGATCGTACACAAATGATCAAGGTATTGTACTGCCGCCCACAGAAGAAAGAGCGCCACATTTTCGGAGGCTTAGTACCTTTTGGTCAAGACTGGCGTCTTGGAGCTAATGAGGCTACAGAAGTAAGCTTCTACCAGCCAGTATCGATTGGTAACACTACTATTCCTTCTGGTACTTACACTATGTTCGCTCAGGTGTATCCTGATCAGTGGATCATTAAGGTTTCTACAGAACGCTTTATAGCAGGTACTGCTAATCGCGATGTTTCACAAGATGTAGTAGCAGTAGCTGTTCCTACCACTTCTGTAGGTGAAGTGAGTGAGTTCTTCACTATTGGTTTCCAAAAGGTGGACGATAATAACGTAAACATGGTCTTCGAATGGGATCAGACTCGTGCAGCTTTGCCAATTAGTCTTAACCCTGCTTCTATGGACGGCGAAAACGCTAGTCCAATGGATTTGGTACAGTACCCAAATCGCTCTCGTCTACGCAACTTCGTTGAAGAAGATGAGTTGGAAGCTAACGAGCCTCAAGTACGCGTTGTATACAGCCGCCCTCAAATGAAAGGTCGTACCATCTTTGGTGACCTGTTGAAGTACGGTGAGATGTGGCGTGTAGGTGCAAATGAAACTACGGAAATCACATTCTTCAAGGATGTAGAGATCAACGGTACTCAGATCGATGCTGGACGCTACGGTCTTTTCGCGAAAGTGAACGAGGACAACTGGGAATTCATGATTCACACGAATCCACAGTCTTGGGGTCCTCCAAACCACGACCCAAGTGCAAATGTATTGGTGTACACAGCTAAGACTGAGAAAACACCAGAAACATTGGAAGCACTTTCTATGACTTTTGTAGAGGCTGAGGATTCCGTTCACCTGGTAATCGGTTGGGAGAATACCATGGCTCGTATTCCAATCAAGGTGATGAAGTAATAACTAGTTTTTACTGCGAGAACAATTCGCAGGACTAGAATCATAAGGGGCGAATGTCGTAAGGCGTTCGCCTCTTTTGCTTTTTTGAACCACCTAAGACACCCAAGCTTTTTTGAACCACCTAACTATCAAACCACCTAACTCTCTAACCTTCTAAACAATTATATCAACAACTTCCTCCAGCAAGAACCGGGCAATCTTAAGCCCCAGCCAAACCCACCCTCCGGGCTGCGTAAGCTTGCCAATGGCTTTGATGATTTTGACCGTGCTGTCGATGAAATAGAACATGCTATCCTTCATGTCCTTAATATGCGCAGAATGTCGGTCGATGTCTTCGGGGCGGGCTTCGTCGTTGATCAGGTTGTAGCCATCCCAGTCGCGGCCAAACTTTGTGGCCATTACCATAGGGTCCCCACCTTCTGCTAGGGGGCGAGCTAACGTCACAATAGGTTTCCCCAGCAAGAAATAGCCGAGGTATCGGAATCCACGGAAGAACCGTTGAATGCTGGATCGTATCCGACCAAGGATGAGTTTTACAAAACCGAATATGGGGCCAAGTAGTTTCTTGATCGTCTTGGCTATCCATCGGCCAATTCGTTTAATACCTCGCTTTATGCCTTGCCAGAACGATACTCTGGTGTAAGCGACCCTGCGGCGCGGCTTTTTGGCAGCGTCCGGATAGAGCTCGCCTACCGCGTCATCATGCAATACCTTTTTGTCGATGGCCTCATCGTCAACACCATCTTGGTTCTTGAGGTCTTCGAGGATGTTTTCTACACTTTCTTCCGGAGCACTGGCTGTACTGTGGTAGTGGGCGAGCAAAGTGTACAGTGGAGCTAACCCCACTACATAGGTAGATTCTCCTGGCAGCTTCGTTTGCGCTCTAGCCAGTAGCTTTTCTCGATCCTTTATCTGCCGGCGTTTGAGCTGAGGGCTTTCCTCAGCAAGCATTTCCTTTTCCTGGGCAATTAGTTGTTCGACAGCTTCATGCGAGACTGTTCCCCAGGTACCATCTACAGCTCCAATGTAAAAATTGGTTTGCCACAGTTTTACCTGCAGGATCCGGATACCCAGAAAGTTGTAAGGGCGGCTGGTGATTCGCTCGCTATCCTTAACGAGATTCTTTGTCCAACGTGGTTTGGTACCTAGAGAAGGGCTAGCGGAGAGCGATACTTCAGCTTCCTGCATACTGCGATTTGCAGTTAATGAATAGACCAGTGCAATCGTCCGCTTTCGTGTTCCGGGAGGTTTAGCATCACGGAATTTTTCATATAGGACATCTATATCGGCAATGATTTCCCAAAACCGCTTCGGAATCTGTAGGTCTATGGCATGATCTGGCTTCTTTAAGAGCTCTAGCTCTAGAATCTGATCTAGATTGAATAAATAGCCGATCTCTGCCTCCGTGCAGACATAAACATCGTGCAGCTTTTTATCAAAGGTGATCAGCGTACGCAGGCGATAAGCTAAAGACCGGCCATAACAATTGACTTGGCCGAGCTGATATGCCGCAGGCGGAGGCAAGACGCCATCAAAAGATGTATAGCGAGCAATGCGCTCCACCAATTGCCCCAGATACTGCTCCAGATGATACAACTGAATGTCGGAGAAGTCGCCGGTATAGATTTCCGCCAGTTCTGGCCACTCTTCTTCTGCCAGGTAAGTACGAGCAGCCTTGAGAACGGGGGATAATATAACCGGATCATCTGCTGCCGACCGTCGACGTTTATGATAGGCAACAAACTCCTTATCACTGAGGTACCCTAGGTCCGTCAGGTGTTGAACCAGTTCGTGCCACAAGCCACGGTAATGGCGAGCTTGTTCGTCTGGAACCGTATTGGTCTTGAGTGTGCCTTCCGGTGAGTAAGGAATGCCGTATTCCTGCGGCATGTCCTCTTCGACCATTTGCCCTAAGGAGTCGGCTGCGGCCTTGCTCTCCTCCTTGTCCTGGTCGAGGAGTCGGCAGCAGTCTCGGAAGTGCTTGACCCGTTCATTCATGCATTGTCACCACTAGCGTCATCACCTCTTCTGAGTCCGCGAGGCATCAGACGAGCCAAGGTCGCACTACGTCCTTCAGTGGCTGCTGTAACAGCATCAAAGTGCATTTTCACCAAGCCTTCATCCGCTTCGGTCAAATTGCTACTAACAAAATGGTAGGTATCGCGATCAATTTCAATTCGCGTAGCTGCGAGAATACGCATTTCGGCGTCTGTTTCTACTGAGCCATTTTCCAGTTGGTTAAACATAGAGTCGAAATCTATGATGTGCCGTTGAACATTTCTACGGCTTTCTGTTTTGGCTTCTTTTTTGAGAACAAACTTACCGGTAACGGTAACAACATCTAGGGTAACTAGGTCCTTGAGAAAACTCATATGGGAGGTGTTTTAGGAATGTTTAAAAACAGCATTTTTTGCTATACTGGTCAAGATAGCGAAAGAATTGCAATATTTTAGATTCCCTTATCTTTCCACTCAGCTCAATTCTACTATCTATGTCTGCTTCTCGTACTCATTATCGTGCCTGTAATCTTTGCGAAGCTATCTGCGGATTAGTGATTGAAATCGACGAAAACGATGAGATCCAATCTATTCGTGGTGATAAGGCTGACCCCTTAAGTCGTGGGCATATTTGCCCAAAGGCTATTGCATTGCAAGATCTTTATAACGACCCTGATCGTTTGCGCAAGCCAGTGCGACGAACAGAAAACGGATGGGAGGAAATCAGCTGGCAGGAGGCTTATGATGAGGTGGCTAAGAAATTGAGTGGAGTTCAAGAACAGTACGGTAAAGCTGCGGTAGGCATGTACCTGGGCAACCCCAATGTCCACAATGTTGGCTCGTCGCTTTTTTTACCGCCCCTACTGAAGGCCCTGCGTAGCCCAAACCTGTATTCTGCAACATCCGCCGATCAATTGCCTCACCATCTTATCGCATATTGGATGTTTGGGCATCACTTTCACTTGCCCGTTCCAGATATTGATCGTACCGATTACCTACTAGTCTTTGGAGCAAATCCTATGGTGTCGAATGGTAGCATTATGACTGCTCCGGATTTTGCCAAGCGAATGCGAGCTATTCAGGAACGGGGGAAGGTGGTCGTCATTGATCCTCGAAAGAGTGAGACGGCTCAGAAAGCCAGTGAGCATCATTTTATCAAACCTGGCACTGATGCAGCCCTTTTGCTAGCAATGGTTCAGGTTATGTTTGCAGATAATCTTGTGCAGCTGGGGCGCCTATCGGATATGGTAAAACATCTGGATCAAGTACGCGAAGCAGTAAAGGCTTATACGCCCGAAAGCGTTGCTTCATTTTGCGGTGTGTCAGCAGATACTATTCGCACCTTGACGCATGAGTTTTGTGCAGCAGAAAAAGCAGCCTGCTACGGGCGGATGGGCGTCTCTACGCAAGCTTTTGGAGGGCTGTGCAACTGGTTAATCAACCTGATCAATATCCTAAGTGGCAATTTTGACGAGGCTGGCGGAGCCATGTTCGCGAGTCCGGCCGTTAACTTCACCATCATGCCTAAGCGGGCTGGAAGAATCAATCGCTGGGCGAGCCGCGTGAGTGGATACCCTGAGCGGTTTGGCGAACTACCAGTAGCGGCTATGATTGAAGAAATGAAGACGCCAGGGGAGGGGCAAATCAAAGCCTTCCTTACCGTAGCCGGAAACCCGGTCCTTTCCACTGCTGATGGCCAAGCCTTGGAAGAAGCTTTAGAAGATCTTGACTTCATGGTGTCGATCGATATATACATTAATGAAACGACTCGCTTCGCGGATATCATCCTACCACCTACCTCGGGCTTGGAGACAAGTAATTATGATATCGCTTTCCATTCTCTGGCGATCAGGAACACAGCTCGTTATTCGGAGCCGTGCTTCGATAAAACAGAAGAGCAACGACACGATTACGAGATTCTACAAGAGCTGACTCGTCGCTTTGTCCCAGATGGTGCGGCTGTTCCCAATCTGACTCCAGGACAAATGATAGATATGGGGTTACGGTCAGGTCAGTATAGCGATACTGGTCTTAGTTTGGAGCAACTTCAGAAAAACCCAAGTGGGGTAGATTTGGGCCCGCTAGAATCTGTGTTCCCCGATCGCTTAGCGACTGAGGACAAGAAAATTGATTTGGCACCAACTGCTTTGGTAGAAGATCTAGATCGCCTGCGCGCTAAATTAGATGCCACTGTGGCGGAGACTACTGATTTTCCTTTGCGCCTCATTGGTCGGCGTCAATTGCGCAGTAATAACTCGTGGATGCACAATAGTAAGCGATTGGTGAAGGGAGGAGATCGCTGTACGCTACTTATTCATCCAGATGATGCTCATCGTCATTCCATTCAGTCTGGTGATAAAGTACAACTTTCATCCCCGGTAGGGAGTGTGCAATTGCCAGCAGAAGTGTCTGCTGAAATTATGCCGGGAACGGTTAGTATACCACACGGATGGGGGCATGCCCGCGAGGGTGTACAACTAGAAGTAGCGGGCGCACATGCAGGGGTAAGTATCAATGATCTGATGCCAGCAAATGCAGTTGATAAACTCAGCGGAAACCTCGCTTTTAGTGGTGTTCCAGTTCGGATTGACGAGAAATAATCAAGGGCAATCCAACCATTTTTCGTGGCTTCGTGTTATGAAAATATTATCATATATTTACAAATATGGCAGTCGAAGCAAATATTTTAAATCAAGAGGAGGCGGAAAAGCTGGAGCGTATTGCTTTTATCCTAAAGGTAGTAGCACACCCGTTACGCTTGGCCATTGTCCATATTTTGGAGCAGCATCCGGAGCTGTCTGTATCGCAGATTTGCACCATGCTTGGTAGTGAGCAATCACTGACTTCTCACCACCTTCAGAACATGAAGCTGAAAGGTATTTTGGCCTCTCGCCGTGACGGACGTAGCATGCTATACTCCTTGAAGGAGCGCGATGTATCACTCATCATCGAGTGTTTGGAGAACTGCCAGTGCAACATGTAGTGATTGCTTATGAAGTTGCGCATTCTTGATAATTCTCTACGATTAAGACTTTCTCAAAGTGAGGTTCGTACCCTGGCAGAACAGGGTAGGGTAGAGGCTCATACTCATTTCCCAGGAGGAGCGGTCTTGCAATATAGCCTGGAAGGTAGGGCGGAACTGACAGCTGTCGAGGCTACCCTGACAGGCCAAGAAATACTCGTTCTGCTACCAAGTTCAATGGTGCAAGACTGGGCTGATAGTAATACGATAAGCCTACGTGCCAACAATGAACTTCCCGACGGAGAGTCGCTAAGTATCCTCATCGAAAAGGACTTCAAATGCTTGACAGATCGCCCCCACGAGGATGAGAGCGACCTGTTTCCACACCCCAAAGAAGGGGATGTTGCTTGTTAGGATTATTGATCCTGAACAATCAATTTAGCCGTGTACTGCTGGCCATTCGACCAATTCACTTCTAAGAAGTAAACACCTTCTGGTACCAATGTTGCATCCCAAACTGGTGAGCTTTGAGCTGATTCGAGACGGCTTATCAATTGCCCGCTACTATCATAGATGTTGATCTGCTCAATATCAGTAAGGTTTTCCGTTTCTAGATAAAAGTTGCGACCTACAGTAGGGTAGAAACGCACCCTCTCTTCCGTCGCGAAGTCATCCGTGTTTACCGCAGTACGATCTCGTACAATTACAGCGTTTGGGGTGGACAGGTTTCCAGCTCCGCTGCTGATGAGATCAGATAGGTACGACCCATTTCCATCATACATTTTGACGGCACTATTGCCTCCATTGCCGATTAGGATATTACCATTGGGCAAATATGCTACCCCTTCGGCATTGCCGAGGCCAGTGACAAAGTTGCTGAGGAAATTTCCGTCGCTGTTAAAACGCTTAGCAGCAGTTCCATTGTAATCCAATACGAGCAAGTCGCCATTGTCATCGAACCAGATATTGGTTGGTCCGGAAAGGTTGCTACTGATGAATAGCCCGAGGTCGTTACCATTGGTGTCAAACTTGCGGACAGTCCTTCCATTATATGAGGACACATACAGGTTTCCATCACTGTCCCAATCCAGCCCGATACTTTGATTTACACCTACGGAGGTAAATTCTCCGAGGTAAGTGCCGTCGAGTTGATAGCGTCGGACGGTTCCGTTGCCACTCCACTGCAATACATAGAGGAGGTTATCCGCTCCAATCTTCATTCGAGTAGGGCCTCCAATACCCCCTGCGAACGCACTGATGTAATCGCCCGTTTCCGCGTCGTGTTTGTTAATGACTCCTGTGTTGAGGTTTGAAATAAGAACGACTCCTTGATCCTCCAGAAAGAGGATGTCTTGTGGCCAACCTAGGTTAGTATTGATGAAGACTTCTGCGTTGGCGCCACTTTCATCAAACTTCAGTATTTGCCAAGGCGGGTTTGGAGAGTTAAATCCGCCAGCATCACTAACGTAGATTTCGATTTCTTGCGCGCCTGCGGTCGAGGCTGCCAGAAGGAGTAAGAAACAAAGAGAAGAAAGAAATTTAGATAGCTGCTTAGTAGATACAGCAAAGCCAGGCGACGGTGGTCGCCGAAGTGTCGGTGATTTCATGCTTAAGTTCTTTTTAGTGATTTACAACAGTCAAATACAACCTTATAAAGGTTAATCTTTCAGGAATTTAACGGAATTTCCGGCCTTCTTCAAATGTTATCCCCTTGTTTGCAGTGGAGTAACCAAATCAATATCACCAATGAGTCAAAACGGATCGGACCCAATAAAGCTAGAGGTGCTCGTAGCCCAATTCCAAGCTCGTGAACTCCCCAAGGTATTGTGGACACACGTTGCACATATCCAGGTTGCGTTTTGGTACAATTGGCACTACCCTTATTCGGAAGCATTGCAGCAGGTACGGACGGGGATAACTGCTTACAATGAAGCTGTAGGTACACCCAATACTGATGAGAGTGGTTATCATGAGACACTTACAGTGTATTGGATGCGAATCAGTAGGGCTTTCTTAAAAAGGGGGAGTTACAAGAATGCCCAGCAAGCCTGTGATGCCTTTTTGCTTACAGAGGCTGCAGCCAAAACCAGCCCCTTTAGCTTTTACACCAAAGAAGTACTGTTTTCTAAAAGGGCACGACAGCAATGGGTAGATGGTGATCTACAAGCGGTGCCCGAGCCAGTCTTGTAATGTATTATTGATTCTTTACCTCTCCTACGAGTTTAGTGAGAGAATCTTTTGCATCGCCGAATAGCATTTTAGTCTTCTCGTGGAAGAACAGTGGATTTTGAATTCCAGCATAACCAGGGCGCATACTCCGCTTCAGCACAATTACCTGCTTCGCGTTCCATACCTGTAATACCGGCATACCGTAGATTGAGCTTCCCGGATCATCCTCTGCGGAAGGGTTAACTACGTCGTTTGCTCCTACGACGATTACCACGTCGGTATCTTTGAGTTCGGCATTGGCTTCTTCTAGGTCTAGCAGCTTAGAATAAGGAATATCTACTTCTGCCAGGAGCACGTTCATATGCCCAGGCATACGACCCGCTACGGGGTGAATGGCGTACTTGACCTCCACCTGGTTGGCTTCCAAAAGTTCATCTAGTTCTTTACAAGCTTTTTGGGCTTGAGCCACAGCTAATCCATAGCCTGGCACCATCATTACTTTGTCGCAGTAATACAACTGGATAGCCAAGTCGGCTAAGCCAACCTCAACCACTGTTTGGTCGCCATCTGTACTCGCTTTACTACCTCCACCACTAGCTGAGAAACCTCCAATCAAAACGTTCATGAGCGAACGATTCATAGCTTGGCACATGAGCACGGTCAGGATCGTTCCGGAGGCACCGACGAGGATACCACCCACCAACATGATCTGGTTGTTGTAGATCAAACCTGCCGCGGCTGCGGAGAGGCCAGTGAAGGAGTTGAGCAGAGAAATAACCACCGGCATATCTGCACCACCAATCGGCGCTACAAAGGATAAGCCATAGATCAGCGTTAAGACGGTAAAGATGATCAGCACAACTACTGTTAGAGAGGCGGACTGCCAGCACAAGAAGATCATGAAAGCCAATAGGCCAAGCAAGAAGATTCCATTAATCAGGCTGTGCTGAGGCAGAGTGATTTTCTCGTCCCATACTTTGCCGTCCAACTTGAGATAGGCCAGAATACTACCCGTAAAGGCAACTCCACCAATGAAGAGGGTTAGCAATAGTATGACCATCTCATTGGTTGTAGCTTGCTGCATACCGCTAGCTACTCGCTCCAATTCCAGGCCGGCCAGTACAACGGCACAAGCACCACCAAAACCATTGAAGATAGATACCAGCTGCGGCATAGCTGTCATTTCCACCTTGCGGGCAGCTCGCCAGCCGATAAGGCCCCCCAGTACAATGGCTCCTAAAATCCAGATGATATTACCGTTGCCTTGCGCATTGGGGGTGAGCAAGGTGGCGAGTATTGCAAGTCCCATGCCGAACGCCGCCAAGCGATTGCCACGACGGGCGGTGTCTGGAGAACTAAGGCGGCGCAAACCTAGTACAAAGGCCAGTGCACCGATCAAATAGCTTAAGTTGATTACTGCTCCTAACATGGTCTTACTTTTGCTTTTTCTTAAACATTTCCAACATGCGGTCGGTCACCGCAAAACCACCAACTACATTGATAGTCCCCAGGACGATAGCCAAGGAGCCACCAGCGAGTAAGAACCAGTCGTCAGGAGCGGCCTGCTTTACCAGGAGGATACCACCAATGATTACGACGCCACTAATAGCGTTCGCACCGGACATTAGGGGAGTGTGCAGTACCGTAGGCACTTTTGCAATAATCTCAAAGCCCAGAATAATGGTAAATAATAGCAGATAGAGCATAATGAGATGCTCATCAAAAAAGGTAATTAACTGATCAAATACCATGGTGTGGAGATTTATTCCTCTTCGGAGGTGGCGGTTTGGGTGATTAAGGTGTTGCTGATGATCTCATTGCCCATGTCGACGGTCCAGTTGCCATCGATCACCAGTAGTTCCAGGAAGTTGTACAGGTTGTTGCTGAACAGTTCGCTGGCGTTCTGTGGCATATCCTTAGAGAGATCAGAATAGCCCATGATGGTGACGCCATTGTGGACAATTGTCTTTTCGTCTTGTGTGAGCGCGCAGTTGCCTCCGGTAGAGGCGGCCAAGTCGACAATCACTGATCCAGGTTTCATTTGCTCTACGGTAGCGGCTTCTACCAATATAGGAGCGGTGCGACCTCGCAACTGAGCTGTAGTGATGATCACATCAGCCTGGCGGGCATGTGCCTGAATGGTCTCGGCTTGGCGCTTTTTGTATTCCTCTGTTTGCTCTACAGCATAGCCTCCAGCGGAGGTGTCGTCGGTAGCTCCTTCCACTTCTACAAAACGAGCACCTAAACTCTGAACCTCTTCCTTGGCTGCGGCACGCACATCAAATGCTTCAACCTGTGCACCCAGGCGCTTTGCGGTAGCAATAGCTTGTAGTCCAGCTACACCTGCACCCAGTATTAAGACCTTGGCGGGTTTGATACTACCTGCTGCGGTGATCATCATTGGGAAGAATCGTGGTAAGGCTCGAGAAGCTGCCAGTACAGCAGTATAACCAGCGATGGAAGCCATGGAAGAGAGAACATCCATCCGCTGAGCGAGTGTTGTACGCGGGATCATGTCCAGGCTAAAAGCATTTACCCCACGCTCCTGCATGAAGCCAGCTACCTCCTTGTCAAAATAAGGGCGAAACTGACTCACCAATGTTTTTCCTTTAGGATACTGTCCGAGCTCTTCCCGATCAGCAGGATAAATGGAGAGTAAAACATCGGCTTGCTTAATCACGGAAGCCCGGTCACCGGTTTTACTTCCTACGGCAGTGTAATCGTCATCGGCAAAGCCGGCTTCTTGTCCGGCACCCGTTTCGAGGAGAATTTGGGCGCCACGGCCGATCAGCTTTTCTGCACTTTTAGGCACGAGCGCAACGCGCCGATCATTTTGTTCTTTAAGAACTCCAATAGTTACCGACATGAGGAAACAGTTTGATAGGTAATGGTCTCGGTGTAATAAAGTTCGCTACTATAATAAGAAAAAAGGCAGAAACACGCCTCATCTGGTGTTTCTGCCTCTAGTACAAAATGGTGAATTCTATTTCATTTCATCTAAAATTCTCTTCCCCGCAGCATGCCGTGCCAGTACATTTTTGGTAAGGCATAAGCCTTCAATGCGTACATGCTGTAGCGCTCTTCGGCTTGGTTAAATGGGAAGCTTTCCATGGGTTCTTTGTTATAGTTAAATTCTGCCAGGATTAAGCTGCCATATCCGGTAACCAATGGGCAAGAGGTATATCCATCATATTTCTTGGGCAGTTCTTCACTAGCTAAAAAGGCCAAGACATTGTTAGCAGTTGTGGGCGCTTGCTTACGGATGGCTGCTCCGGTTTTAGAGGTTGGGAGGTTGCTACAATCGCCTAATGAAAAGACATTGGGGTAACGAACGTGTTGAGTCGTTTCTTTGTCTACTTCTACCCAACCAGTTTCGGCTGCTAGTGGGCTGTTTTTGATAAAGTCAGGGGCACTCATCGGTGGAGTTACGTGGATCATATCGTACTGCTCTACTGTTTCCTCACCCGTTTCCATATGGCGGAATACGGCCTGTTTTTGATCCGGACGTAACGCTACCAACTCTGTATTCCATACGCGATCTACACCGTAGCGGTCTGCTACTTTGGTTAACGAATCAGCGTACTTTTTAACGGCAAAAATGCCGGGACCACCTTTGACGAATTTCTTGGTGACCTGACTGCCTAAACCATTCCGACGCCAGTGGTCAGAGGCAAGGTAGGTGATCTTGATAGGGGCACCACCGCATTTGATGGG
>CAJXOS010000048.1 GCA_913057725.1 uncultured Lewinella sp. | reverse complement strand
TTGGATTCCCAAACCTCTTCAACGTCAGTATAGATGTAGTTAATTCGATACAGGAACAGGTCTGATATACGTAAAAAATATAGGGCTTCACACAATTGTTATGCGCATAACAGAATTAAGGATAGCAAACTACGGTATTAGCACTAAATTTGCGGCATGAAGAATACGGTATTAAATTTCCTAATAGGATTTAGCCTTTTGGCAATAGGATGTCTAACAAGCTGTGGCGGTGACCAGCCACAGGAAGAGCAAGCAGAAATTGTCCCTTCTGGCGATGCTGAAATTGATCAGGTCAGTCAGCAGATTGCTGGTGACCCTGAAAACGGTGATCTCTACGCTCTTCGGGCAGAAGTATATTACGAGAAAAACAGCTACGACCAAGCCATCGCGGATATGACCGTTGCTTTGTCACTAGACTCAGTAAATCTAGAGTACCACCACTTACTCACTGATATTTACCTCGACTATTTCCGCTCGCGCTTAGCTCTGCAGACCATGGAACGTGCAGTAGCCATCGCACCTGATGATATCTTCTCGTTGCTCAAATTGAGTGAGATTCAGCTATTCCTAAAGATGAATCAGGCCTCCCTCTCAACTATTGACAAGGTGCTGAGAATTGACCCTCAGAACGCATTGGCTTACTTCTTCACGGGAAAGAACTTCGAAGAAATGGGCGATACCAACCGGGCGATCAATGCCTACCAAGAATCCTCAGAAATTGATCCAGAAATGATTGACACTTGGATCAAGCTGGGGCAACTACACGCTAGCATTGATGGAAGCTTGGCTGAGGCCTTTTTTGATAACGCTATCGAGGTAGATGCTGGAAATACGATTGCCCTTCAGGCGAAAGCCGAATACATGTGGGACCAAAACCAGCCTCAAGAAGCACTAAAGCTTTATCGCGAGGCCGTACAGCGCAACCCGATGGATGAGAAAAGCGCTTACAATACGGGCTTAGTATACTTGGAACTCGACTCCGTTAGCCAAGCCTACCAGCACTTTTCTATGGCTATTGAAAATGCACCACTGTATGCGGCTGCCTACTATTATCGAGGCTACGCTGCCGAATCCATGGGCGATGCAGAACAAGCAAGAGCTGACTACGAGCACACCTTGCGTTTGGCACCTAACTACGAACAGGCGCAGGAAGGCTTGGCGAGGTTACAATAGCGGTATTGCGTTTAAAATGCTTAATGGTACTCGAGGCGAAAGCCCTAAATTGTAGGTTTTAGACGCTGGCGTCTAAAATATGCTAGTCCTAGATTTTAAGTTTGTGTATCACGACTTACAATCTATTAATCCGAGCGTCATGAAAAGTGCTAAGTATCTAACCGCTTACCTGATCCCCGCTTTCTGTGTTTGGGGGCTACTGCAAGGAGGATCGACCTCCTACGCTACCGTAATATTCGCCTTTGGCTTTATCCCTTTTGCTGATCAACTCATGCCGCAGGATACATCTAACCTTCCTGATGTTGAACGCGACAATCGATTGGCAGAAAAGATTTTTGATTGGTTGCTTTACCTCAACCTTCCGATCGTGTACGGGATTTTGGCCCTGTTCATTTACCAGCTCAATACCCAGGATTATAGTCGTAGCGAGCTTATCGGCCAAGTTTTGTCTGTAGGTATTGTCTTCGGGACTTGTGGCATCAACGTCGGGCACGAACTGGGACACCGAAGCAATAAGTGGGATCAGCGAATATCAAAATTACTGCTCTTACCAGAGCTATACCAGCACTTTTTCATTGAGCATAATCGCGGGCATCACAAGAACGTAGCGACGCCTTTAGATCCTGCCAGCGCTGATAGAGGCGATATTCTATACATCTTTTGGTTTCGTTCCCTATTTGGATCATATCGCAGCGCCTGGAAGTTAGAGGCAGAAAGCTTGAAACGGCGCGGCTTAGCCTTTTGGAGTTGGCAGAATGAGATGCTTCATTTTACACTGCAAACAGTCCTATACGTAGCAGTTATCTTCTGGCTGTGCCCAGACTGGCAAAGCGCTCTCGCAGTGATTGCAGCAGGCCTGGTTGGAGTGCTACTTTTGGAATCTATCAACTATGTAGAACATTACGGGCTACGTCGGAAACTATTAGATAATGGCAGGTATGAGCGCGTGCTACCAAAGCATTCCTGGAACGCCAATTATCACTTGGGGCGAATCATGCTTTACGAGCTTACTCGCCATTCTGATCATCACTATCTAGCCAATAAGAAGTATCAGATACTGGACCACCACAACGAAGCACCTGTGCTACCCGTAGGTTACCCAGCCTCTATTCTGATGGCCTTGGTTCCACCATTATGGTTTGCGGTAATGAATAAGCGTTTGGAGCGCTGGGAGATGGCAGCGTAGTTCAAATTGTTTTTTTTAATTTAATTTATCTAATTTTTGTTTTATTTCGTAAATACTCCTATCTTTATTGGGAGTATTGCAAAAGCTAATCATTCATAGCTTCTATACCCGCTGCTTCTCGCATTAAACAGAGCTCTAAAGAAGTGGCATTAATCATCGGCAATTATTCCCTGCTTTTCTTTTACTCAAACACAAGGATGTCGTTGGCCTTAGGAACGTGTTACTGTTCTTAAGGGTGTGATCCTACTGCCTTTTCCAAAAGAAAATGGTGGTTGTTGGACTTGGTGACCAGGGGTGGGTCCCGCCGTAGCGGGCGTCTACAACATCCATAAATTGATTACCCCTTCTATCAAAAGTTTACTTTCCCCACTCCGTATGGAAAGTACCATCCGCATCCAATCGCTCGTAGGTATGTGCGCCGAAATAGTCGCGCTGGGCTTGCACCAAATTCAGGGGTAAGCGAGCTGCACGTAGAGCTTCGAAGTAATGCAGTGCACTACTCAATGCTAGCAAAGGAATACCATTCTGAGTGGCTGTTTCCACCACCGCACGAACGGAAGGTAGTAACGTCTTCAATCGGCCACGGAATACCGGAGACCCCACCAGGTTAGCAAGGTCTGGGTTGCCAGCATAAGCTTGGCGAATGTCTTCCAATAGCTCTGCCCGGATAATACAGCCACCACGCCAGATTTTGGCAGTATCAGAAAGACGCAGATCCAAGTCCATTTCCTCACTGGCTACTGACAGAAGGTGAAGGCCTTGTGCATAAGTAAGGATGAAGCTGAACAATAAAGCATGCTCTAACTGCACCGCGAAAGTCTCTTTATTTTCAATGCGCTCTGTAGGGAACGAGCCATACTTCTGAGCTGCCGTCTGGCGGAACCGCCAGAAGGAAGAAAGTCCGCGCATGGTCACCGCAGCATCGATCGTTGGAACAGGTACTCCCAAATCCATGGCAGTTTGAGAAGTCCATTTTCCAGTACCTTTTTGCTTGGCTTTATCTAGGATCGCATCGATAAGATCTGCACCCTCAATTTTATCATCTGCTTGCGCGAATATCTCGGCAGTGATTTCTACGAGGAAGGATTGCAACGGCCCTTTGTTCCACTCCGAAAAGGTCTCATGGATTTCAGCATTAGTGAATCCACCAATGCGTCGGAGCATATCGTAGGTCTCGGCCAAAAGCTGCATCATTCCGTACTCAATGCCATTATGCACCATCTTCACATAATGACCAGCGGCACCTTTACCCATGTAAGCCACACATGGTTCGCGGTCCACCTTTGCCGAAACGGCTTCCAAAATTGGCTGTACCTGCTCCCACGCAGAAAAATCTCCGCCTGGCATGATGCTAGGACCTTTGCGGGCGCCTTCTTCGCCACCCGATACACCTACACCTAGAAAACGAAAACCCTGCGACTGCAAAGCTTCTGCTCGCCGGCTGGTATCTGCATAATGGGAGTTACCGCCATCAATGATTAAGTCTCCTTGATCCAGGTGTGGCAACAAGCCTTCAATCACCGCATCCACCACCTTTCCAGCTGGCACCAGAAGCATAATCGTTCTGGGCGTTTTGAGCATTTGCAAAAATTCGGATTGATCAGTAGTCGCCTGAATTTTCCGATGCCCGGCCTCTTCATTTAGAGATGCGACTTGGTCCGCATTCAAATCCAAACCAGCGGCAGCATAACCACGATCAGCGACATTCAATAAAAAGTTGCGACCCATCGTGCCCAGGCCAATCATTCCGAAATCGTATTGCATGGATGTATTTTGTGTGGTAGACCAACCTTTTTACGGGCTGGCTGGTTTCAAAGTAAACTCTGGTCGGTAACAATACCGTACTTTTGGCAAAGAAAAGGATAAACCTTTAGTCTTGCATGTGTTCAACAAAAAAACGATGCAAACAGCAAAGTAGTTTATCTGAGCAGGGCCAAAAAACTACTAACCAGCTTTCCTTAATCCACCAGCATGAGTCCACACATCTTCGTTATTTTCGGTGCTTCAGGCGATCTCACCGCCCGCAAGCTTATCCCCGCCTTTTACCACCTCTACGAAGGCGGTTACCTACCGGAGCAATTTGCCCTGCTTGGCGTGAGCCGATCTAAGCTCAGCGACGAGGATTTTCGCAAGCGCGTGGTATTCGATAGTCCATTCCTTCCCGAAGGTATCAGTGATGCAGATAAAGAGAAGTTTGCCAGTGCTCTTTACTATCAACCTATCGATACTGCGGAGGAAGCTGAATATGCCAAGGTAAGGGATCGCCTATTGGCGCTGGATCAAGAAAAAGGTACGCCGGGTAATTACATCTTCTATCTATCCACCCCTCCAAAGCTGTACAAGACGATTCCTGCTTATCTGAGTACGCATGGTCTGAATACATCCAATGGCCACTTCCGCCGATTGGTTATTGAGAAACCATTTGGCTATGATACTAAGTCGGCGCGCGAACTAAATGATCACTTGCTGCAATTCTTCCCAGAAAAACAGATCTACCGCATAGATCACTACCTGGGCAAAGAGACTGTCCAGAACCTATTGGTGACTCGCTTTGCCAATGGCATCTTCGAGCCGCTATGGAACCGGAATTATATCGAGCATATCCAAATCACTTCTGCTGAACCCATTGGTGTGGAAGGACGTGGCGGTTACTATGATGAATCAGGTGCGTTACGCGACATGATACAGAATCACTTGCTGCAGATAGTGGCTCATATTGCAATGGAACCACCCGTAAGTGCTGATGCTCATGCTATCCGTGCCGAAAAACTGAAACTATTCCAGTCACTCCGGCCTATCAAACCAGAAGAGGTGGAGCATTATGTAATTCGTGGCCAGTATACCAGCTCAGAAATTGACGGTGAGGCGGCCTTAGGTTATCGTGAGGAAGAAGGTGTACCCGTAGACTCGCGTACGGAGACTTACGTCGCAATGAAGTTTTTCGTTGACAACTGGCGTTGGGCTGACGTGCCATTCTACCTACGTACAGGTAAGCGTTTGCCTACGAAAGTTACCGAGGTAGTCATCACCTTCAAGCCCTCACCACAGCGCCTATTTAGTAGTGAGGAATCATTCCGCAGCCCTTATAATCAACTCATCATTCGCATCCAACCGCACGAAGGTTTAGCCATGAAATTTGGCATGAAGATTCCTGGCCAGGGTTTCCGTGTGAAAGATGTGAACATGGATTTCCATTATGCCGATCTTACCGATGCAGAAGTACCAGATGCCTACGAGCGGTTGATTCTGGATTGTATGCGTGGTGATGCTACGCTTTACGCCTTGGGCGAAAGTGTAGAAGCTGCCTGGGAATTTGTGGACCCGATTCTAAATGCGTGGGCTGATAATGAAAGTAAGCTATTCGGCTACCCCGCAGGAACCTGGGGACCGAAAGAAGCAGAACACCTCTTTCAAAACGGAACACACTGGCGCAACCCATGTAAGAACTTGACCGACATGGGCGAGTTTTGCGAGCTGTAGTTCAGCAATCACTTTTGGTAATAAGCCCGTTTTAATCTTTCGATGGATTGCTCTTCGGCTCCGGTCGAAGAGTTCATTGGCCTGTAGTGCAAAACGTAGTCGCAGACCCAGTAGTCATTTACTACCTCGGATAATAGAAGAGGGTCTTGCCCCATCCGAAGCCGGTGCTTATTGATCTTTCTAAACTTGCGGTTATAGTATTCTTTTCCGCAGCCTTTGTCTTTGACGACACCCACCTTTTTTCTTGACCTGGACATAGTATGGTCCTGAACAAGTAATGGAAATCAATTGGTTCCCGCGAAGATTACGTTTTATCGTTACTATCCGACTAGAACTGCCACCACCTCCTCAATAAAAGTCATAGTGCGCGACTCGATTTCATTCATAAGGAGCTGCGGCTCATCGAAGTTGGGTGAGGCGACAACAACTTCACGAAGAATCATATGCTCAGGGGAAGGCGCGATATTGTCTTTTGGCCAATCGCTTCCTTGAAAAATTTCCCAATACTTCTTGTGAATGGCCTTGTTTTGCCCGGCTAACCAGACTTCAAACTGCATTTCCTCGTGGTTGAGCACTACGGCTATCTTCAGCTTTTGCTGCTTCAGTGCAAGTGGTGTGAAGGGGAAGTAAGAAATATCGAGATAGCCAGGGTGCAGACTACTCGACACATAACCGGCAGGATAGTTTTGAATGAATTGCGTACGCAATTTTAGCATGAACTCCATCAATGCCCGAAAGGCTCGCTGCACATGACCATCCACAATGGCATCCTTGTATGCATTAATACTATGCTGTAGACTTTCCTCCATACCTAGCGGTAGTTTTGCCAAGAGAAGCAATAAGGTTTTCAATAAAAATAGGAAAAACGAAAGGGAAAGAACCGAGCACGATCCTTTCCCTCAAGTATAAATTAGTTATTTGTCTTTCCCGCCAGCGCTAGAGGCCTTTGATGTAAACAGCTAACAATAGTAGAACATAGGCGCCTAGTACAAAGTAATCTTCTACGCCAGCAATGCCAGGAATGATCTTGCTTCCGAATAAACCAAGCAGTACTAAGACTAAACTTAAAATTACGGTAGCATTTTTCGGTGCTTGTGGTTTGAGTGAACTCATTTCGTTTTGTTTTAATAGGTGAAGTAATCTCGTTCTGCCTCTCCAATAAAGTGGCAGACAGAATGTGCTGATACTGTACAAGATAGCTAGAAGTTAGCAGGCGATCCAAATAGCCAAAGCTATTAGTGGGACAAACCGCTACTCAAGCGCGACAAAACAATAAACGAGTCTGACCACCCCAAACTCAAAGTATTCTACAATCCATAGTCTACCCCGAAATAGAAGTAGCGCGGTAAGCCAGGATAAAAAGACCGTGGCAAATTACCCCCAAAACCTCGAGCATTAATCTGCACCATACTGGCGTAAAGTTTATCGAATACATTGTTACAACCTACGTATACACGAAGCCCGCGGCCAACCTCCCGGAAGTTAGCACCTAAGCGTAAGTGGAGTAGTGCGTAGCCATCCGCTGTAGTCGTATTCGCATCATCTACCCATTGCTCACTGGCCACATCAACTACCGCCTGGACATGCATCCAACGATGCCACCACCCTAACTGGTTACGCCAACGATGGCGAGCATTACCCGGAATTTCATTCCCAGAAAAATCAGAAGGTGTATCCTCGTAATCCTGGAAGAAATAATCAGCCAGGGTATAGCTAGTTTGGAATTGAAGGGCCGTCTCTCCAAATGTCCATAATCGGTTTAGTTGCACCTCTAAGCCCTGATGACGCGCCGAACCTCCATTCACGAAAAAGGTGCCTTCAATAGAGTCTGGCCGTTGAACGAGCAGGTCATCTACATACATCTGAAATGCCGTCAAGGCGAAATTCCATTTCTGATCCGTAAGCTGTATTCCAATCTCTCGGTTCCACCCGAAGGCAGGACGTAGTTCATTGACTCGGATACTGCCATTTGCCGTATTCTCAATAGCGCTAGACGCATCGGGCTGAGAGATGCCTCGATTAAGGCGAGCATGAGCACGAAACCTTTGATTGGGCACGGTGTAGGTCAACGTTAAACCAGGAGCTAAGAATGGCGAAAATGAATAATCGCGATCACCACTATTGGTTTCCCAATTGAACTGTGTTTGTCGCAGGTTTACATCAAGAGTCGTCTGCCAACGCTCCCCCCAGTTGGCTTGCCAATTAGCGAAAGCGAAATAGTAGAAGCGCGTTTCTCTAGCATCACCGATTTCCATGCCTTGAGCACCTCCTTCTAAGACCTCAAAAACCGTTTGATCGTAGGTTTCCACAAATAACTCCCCACCCGCCTGCAGTCGTCCATTTAACTTAAGGGATTCGTCGAGACTAAAGGTGGTACGCAAGCCATACTGGTAGCTGTCTTCGTTAATGATATTGAATGGCCGCACCTCATCGTTCGTCCGTCGGCCAGCGAATACGGAGGAGCGATTATTGAGTCGCCCCCAGCGTCCGAGTTGTGCGACAGTGCGCGCGTGTTGGATACCTGCTAGATAAGTCAACTGATCTTCACGACCATTAACGGATGCCCAGTTGAAAGCAGCTGCTTCTGGTTTTTCATTAAAGTCATTGATGTTTAGGGAGCTAGGAATCTCGGCTTGTAACTGTCGAAGGTGTACCAAATAGAAGGTCTCACCAGCGCTTCCAAAGCGGCCCAAAATGGTACCTGAAACACGTTCGTAATCGTTGTTATCTCGATAGCCAGCGCTCGCACTGCGCACCACGCTTACATCCTGATGCCAATTTCCGGCTTTATTATGCACATTTATCCACTCGCGATTGCGCCCGAAGTCACCGACGGACAATCCTCCACTTAAGCCCCAGTTCGGCCCATCCCATTCTTTGCTTACCAATTGGATGCTTCCACCCAGGTTAGCACCCAGGGCTGCCGGTGCAGGTCCAGTCTGGACATAGGCTTTGCGCAGAAAACCCGTTTCGATATCCTCAAGAACGCTTTCACCCGCGCCGTTCGTCAGTGGAATATCGTTCCAATACAATCGCACCTGATCGGTAGCGAAAGGTGTACGTGCACCAATACCGCGTAGGCTCAGACGTTGAGTATTTAGTGCACCTTGTTGGATCTGCACACCGGGTAAACCATCAAAGGCGCGAGAAATATTAATCGCATCCTCCGTCAACAGCTGAGTCTCATCCAGTGTGCGGACTGTATGTGCATATAAATCATCGTAATGCAATTTCGCTCGTACAGTGGGCACTGGTAGTGCACTTCCTGCATACAATTCAAACTTCACCAGTTTCTGCGCTTCTGATGCCGTTAGCGTCTTTGTGTTATACCCGATGTAGGTAATCTGAATAATAGCATCTGCGGGGACACTCAATTCGAAAAATCCATCCATATCGGCAGCAGTACCATCCACAACTTGATCATTCTGTAGATAAACAACCGTTGCAAACCCGAGTGGCTCCTGGTTTGCCATATCTACAATCTGCCCCGCCAATCGAATCTCCTGTGCACTGGCATTGACGAAAATCACCGAGATGAAAATCAGCAACAGCACTAAACGATGATATATTTGCATGTGTTCTATTTATTATTTCGCAAAGGTAAGATGAGACAGCAATTCACCACCAATATCAACTGTGCCAGCTGCGTTCGCAGCGTGACGAATTTCCTAAATGATGTCCCCGGCATTGATCGTTGGGAAGTTGACACCAATAATCCAGAGAAGGTACTCACGGTAGAAGGGCAAGCAAAACCCGAAGCCATCCTCGAAGCAGTGGACGATGCTGGCTTTGACATTGCGTTAAAAAAGGACTAACTTCAAAGCCGAACAGCAGCATTTTCGTTATGCTCTTAAAGTTCGGTTATGCGCTCAATACTACTCCTACTCCTATTAGCTCAGCAGCTAGTAGCACAAACTGATTTTTCCGATTATCATTGGCAGCAATTCCATCTCTTACCGCAGGTCGAAGCTGTAACAGAAACAGAAAAAGCTATCTGGTGGTCCACCACCGACTACCTGGTCTGCTACGATAAAGAAAGCACCGACATTGAAATCGGTATTAACCCATTCACCAATGGGGAAACACTAACCAACGCTAAGTTTTGGTCAGACGAGGACGGCACATTACATCTCCTCAATAGAGACCAAATGGCCATCCTCATTGATGGCGAATGGGAAGTTGAACAAATCAACACCTTTAACGGCGTCTTCACTGCAAGTGAGATCTTGTATCGGATCGATGATAACACCTATCTTATGCGAGGTGAGAATGCTCATTTTATGCAGTGGCAACCTGGGAGTAACCCTTCTACAGTTCCCAGTTTAGGAACACTTGCCCCCTGGTTTGTGCACGAAGCCACCTGGGATGGCGAACAAGAAAGAATCTGGATCACTGCTATTCCCGACTTTGCGGAGGTAGGTTTCATTGAAGGGGGTTCCTTTACCGAAGTTCCCGTTCCGTCAGGATTAGATCGCATTTATGAGCTACACACCGCTCCGGATGGTGGTATTTGGCTGCTTGCGAGTAACTATGTACTCCGATACGATGATCAAGATTGGATTGCTCAATCCCTTACGGGTAATTGGAACCAATGGGAATTACAACTTTCCTTCAGTTCGGAAGGCAATGCATTGATCACAACCCCTCTAGAAAAACTCATTTTACAGCCATCCGATCAAACATTCGAAATAACTGACCTTACTGTCGATTTACAATCGGTAAGCTTTGAAAGCCCTTGCCTATTGATGAACACCGATGAAGTTTGGTTTATTGACGACCGTCAGAAGGCAATCAGCACTTGGAGAGCAAACGAGGGAGTCATTCGAAAAGGGTCTAGCGCATGGCTACCAATAGATGGTAATTTGCGGAGTATGAGCCAGGATACAGAAGGTCGAATCTGGATCACCGATGCCGTAGATACCTATTTCTTCAGTGGCCGTCAGTGGTGGCCTGCGAAGACAATTTATCCCAACTTTCCAGATTCAGTTCGTCAATTAGTATTTACTCAAGACTGTTCTCCGATAGTCTTAACCGGATCCGACCCTTTCGGTTTTTCTGGTGACACCAGAGTACGCTGGTACCGTGGTGGAAACTGGGTCGCATTGCCTCCTCCAATCCCTTCCGCTAATTTCAGGAATCTCGTTTCTGGCATCTTCCTGGACGACAATGACAATCTTTGGACTACCAATAGTTTTAGCGGTGGCCTTTCAGTCTGGTCTGGCGGTGCCTGGCAGACCTTAGACGTAACGAATTTCTTTCCTACACCTGCCTTTGTACGCGCCGTAGCGGTAGATGAAGACAACCGGCAGTACATAGCCGCCGACAATGCACTATTTATTCGCTCTGGCCAAGACTATCAGCGGTATCCTTACGAGCAATTCGATGCTAGTACGACGAACAACAACCTGTACCGTAGCATCCGTTTTTCACCGGAGGGAAATCTCTGGATTGGTCACGACAAGGAAGTTTTGAAAGTCAGTAAGGATGGCAGGGGTGAAAAGATTCCGTTCTTCAGTGCTACGCTCGATCCTCTACCCAACAACTCCATCTTTAACATTTTCCCCTTCAGTGATAATGAAGTGTGGATTCTGTATGCCAATGATGCTACTGCCTACTTCGATGGATTGGAATGGACACATTTTAATACCGATAATTCCGGTTTGCTTTCCAACATGGTCCGACGTATAGAAAAAGATCAACAAGGGCGCTATTGGTTTTCTTCTCATATAGGCATCTCCGTTCTGATACCACCAACCACCACCACCACAATTAACCAAGCGCCGGTAAAAGCAGCCACTATGAGAGCCGTACCCAATCCAGCCTGTTGTCAGATCCAGGTCAGTTGGCTGCAGGAAGAACGTGCTCGGGTACGCTTGGCGTTATTTGACAGCCAGGGGCGTCACTTGAGAAGTTTACTGGATCAGATTCTTCTTCCGGGAGAAATGGATATCATGGTCGATCGCAGAAATCTTCCTGCCGGCACCTACTTTATTCAGCGGATAACGGATGACCAAAGGGATAGTTATCCCATTATTTGGAAATAGATGATCTACCTGCGTAAATAGTCCATGACCAATTCACGGAAAGAAGGACCGATCGGTAATTGCCGCCTACCGATGTGTAGCGATTCACGATCAAAGCGATTCACGGCACGGAGGTTTACGGCGTAGCTTTTATGGATTTGCTTAAACCAGTCTGGTAAAGCCTTCAGTGCATCCGCCACGGAAGAGCGCGCAAGAACCTTTTGTGCAGCCAGATGGTAAGTAAGATAATTGCCGTCTTTTTCTAAAAAAAGGAGCTCATCCAGCCGCAGCTGATGAACTTCCGTACCACTCTTAACCAGAATTGATTCAGCTGGATTATCAACGGTGGCTGGTGCGGCTAGCATCTTACTCACGGCTTTAGCAAAACGTTCAAAACTGATTGGCTTGAGTAAATAATCAACTGCTTGCACCTCATAGCTCTCCACCGCGTAATCTGAATAGGCCGTGGTGAATATGACTTTGGTTTGCGCCGGTAATAAGCGCGAAAGATCAATACCGGAAATATGGGGCATATTGATATCCAGGAATACCAAATCCACCGGTTGCTGAGAAAGAGACTCAAATGCCTTGAGCCCATTGCGAAACGTCCCCAGCAGCTGGATCTGGCTGAAGTGCTGAAGATAAGACTCCAACAAGCTAATGGCCCTTGGCTCGTCATCAACTATTATCGCCGTCATGCGTCTGGATGTTTAGTTGAACAATGAAATTGGCATCCTGCCTTACCTCCAATTGGTGTCGTCCTGGATAAATGAGCTCTAGTCGGCGGCGGGTACTGGCTATACCTGTTCCATTCCGCTCCCGATCAGCACTTTGTAGTCTAATCTGATTTTGGATAGAGAAAACCACCGCGTCAGGCTGATTCAGGTCAAAATGGCAACTAATTTTGGACTCCTGCTCGGGTTCCGTGCCGTATTTAAAGGCATTCTCCACAAAAGGAATGAATAGGCCTGGTTCAATTTGCTGCTGATAGTAGTCGCCTTCTACTTGCAAATCAAAGTGCACCTCACCAGGGTCAAATCGCAATAGCTGTACCTCTACATAATTCCTGATAAACTCAATCTCCTGTTGGATACTCACTTGTCCGGCTCGGGTCTCATCAATGACGTAGCGCAGAAGTTGCGATAGACGCTCAATAGAATCCGCTAAAAGAGGCGACTGCTGTTGGTTTACTAATGCCAATAGATTATTTAAGGCATTAAAAAGAAAGTGTGGCTGTAGCTGATTGCGCAAGAGTTGTAGTTCAGCCTGCTTACGTGCCAACACCAGCTGCTGCTGTTGCTGATAAGTAGACCACCACACCTTAGCCAAGCCATAGGCTGCAAAAAAGGTGAAGTAGAAAAGTAAAATCCCATTACGCAGAGTGGCTGGCAGCGTTATTGCAGGGAAAGGTGCCCACCAATTTTCTAGTATCGGAAACAACGTAATCACAACCAGCAGCAGTGCTACCGCAAGTAGTATTACTGATTTGCGCTGGGTTTGATCAGTCCGCAGGCGCAGGATGTTCCACAAGTTGAGGTAAGACACTAAAGCTGCTACTGCAACACAAGCCAAGATCTTCCACTGCAAGGATTCATTTCGGATAAAGGTCACCGTCTCGGTCCCATCCACCATTTCAAATTCTTGAGCTTGAATGGAAAAGCTACTAGCGATTAACCAGGCAGTGACACCCCAGAAGAGTGCATTCAAGAAATACTCAAGCAGGCGGCTATTCATTTAACAAAACTAAGGGTTTTACCAGCAGCTGCACTGATTTTGGTAGGAAGGTGCTTGTTTTTGCAAGGAAGGGAGTCGTGATCGTTTTCTAGCATCAATTCTTGACTTCTTCACAGCAAATACCGCTTTGCTACCTTTCCAAAAAATGCTTGTAATAAAGCTACTATTATCGCAGTATCACTAAAGTATAATAGAAATGCAAATCACCCTCTCCACATTCATTTCTTATTTGTTCAGCTGTCTTCTTTTGCTAGGCCTGAGCACCTGTAATGCTCAATCGCCAGAAAGCACTACCAACACACCTACAATAGAAAAGCAAATTGACGAACTCGTCGCCCAGTACCAAGCCTTGGATCTCTTCTCCGGGGTTATTCTTTTAGCCGAGCAAGGAGAACCCGTTTACCACAAAGCCTTCGGCCTGGCCGACAGGGACAACCGAAAGCCTAATACAACAGAAACACTGTTCGATATTGGCTCCATGAATAAAACCTTCACTTCGATTGTCATCAAGCAATTGATTGGAGAAGGCAAGCTCTCCTACGAGTCGAAAATGGTCGAGCATCTGAGTGGATTTACGGCTCCCGGAACAGGAGATATTACCGTTGATCATCTACTGCATCACCAATCTGGCTTTGGAGATTATCACAGCCCCGATTATTTCGATGCTCCTCTTTCAGAACGAAATCTCGATGCCATCGTAGAGCGAGCTCGGCAGATGGAGCTGTTTTTCCCACCGGGAGATGGCGATGAATATTCTAATACCGGCTACGTTTTGCTCGGAGCCATTATTGAAGCCGTAACTGGCCGCTCTTACTTCGATGAAGTAAAGGATCGCATCGTAACGCCCTTGGGCCTCGAGCATACCTATTTGCAGGATTTAGATCGCTATCAGGAACGTTGCGCCATTGGCTATTACTATGATCCACTAGGTCAGCTTCAAACGGCGGATGACTTTCAGGACGAACCCAACCCTGATGGTGGCTTTTTGGCCACGGCCTTAGACGTCATGAAATTCTACCGCTCCTTCTACTATGACGATGTCCTGCTGAGTGAGGAGATCAAAGCCAATGATCCGCTATTCCAATTTATTCGTCAATTGGAGCCGGGTAAAGCGCCTGGTGCGGCAGGTGGTTTTGAAGGGTTCAATACTGCCTTGTATCAGGTGATCAGTGATGATCGAACGATTATTGTTTTTGCCAATATGGATGAACCCGTAGCAGAGAATCTGGCAATCGGTATTCTGGATCTGACCCGCGGCAATGCACCCACTACCCCATCCAAACCAGCAATACAAAACGTGCGAGAGCACTATGAGAAATACGGAGTTGATTTTGTCAAGGCTAATTTCGACTCTCTCACCGTTAATTTTCATCCTACTGACCCTCGTGACTACATCCTCAATGCGCTTGGCTATGCTTATCTCTATGATGCCGAGGACGTAGAGCAAGCACTAGCGTATTTCCGCCTCAACACAGAACTATTCCCAGAGGTAGCTAATGCCTGGGATAGTTATGGAGAAGGACTACGCGTAAAGGGGGATCGGGAAGCTGCCCTGCAAGCCTACCAGAAGGCACTGGAGATTGACCCCAGGTTGCCTAGTGCCCAAACAGCGGTAGAAGAACTTAGGCAATAAATCATCGACAATTACCGCTACGAGGGATCAGGAGGAAGGTCTTTGTGTCTCAATCCAGCAGTCAATTCGCGATTTTATTGGATGAGGCTTGATAGTTTTGCGCAAAAGCGATAACTAGTAGTTGTGATCACAAGCCACAAACGCGACTCTTGATGAAAAAGATACTCCTCCTCCTGATCCTTCCATTTTGCCTTTTGCCCTTTCTGCCTGCCCAGGAACAATTTGATGTCACCTTCTACCCCAGCCCCGGAGATTACCTAAAGACTATCGAGACTACCGATGCATATTGGCCGGTATTCCGAAAAATGATTTGGCGCATTGATCGGGAAACCTCTGAGATTCAAACCTATCATATAACTGAGCTCATCACCAATCCTTACCAATATTCCTTAGTCGGCTTTGCCGATGCTATAGCGGTCGATGATAACAGAGCTATATTTTTCACTTCTAGCCGTCATTACATTACTCTTCAAGATGACGAACTCACGCAGCAGGTCGAACCAGAAATGGTCAATCCCGTAATCCTTGCTCGCGAAGAAGACCAATTGACTATGGCTGTCCGCCACGGCACGCAGTTCGCCACCTTTGATCTCAACACCGGGCAAATGGAAGTCGATCTATTGCCTGGAGACCCTATGGATTACAGCAAGCTACTCATCCACATTGACAACGAAGGCTACCATTGGATTGCGAGTATTAACGAAAAAAACATTCACAGGTATAAAGACGGACAATCAGAGGAGGTAGCCGATCAATTACTCAGCATCGATCAAGCCAACTTAACCTGCCATTTTACTGCGGATGATCAATTGGGCGTTTGGTGGGACCAACAAAATATTTTCGCCTTACATGATGGCCAATGGACTACCATAGACTTAACCGCTTTTGAGATGTGGGTCTACCGCTCCGTTTGTACAGACCATAATACCATCTTGCTATTTGGAGTACGGCAGGTATTGGAATGCAGCCTACAAAATGGACAGGTGATAGTTGAAGACATCAGTGACCAATACAGCGAATTAGAACTAGCTTCCATACAACTAGCCGAGGCAGTAGATGACCAGCCCGCCCTGTATTACCAAAAATCGATCCAAGAACTCTGGCAACACCAGACTGGAGCATTACCAGAAAAGGTCAGCGACCTACCCTTAGCTCCGTATGATATTAGACAAGTACAAAAAGATAATGCCGAAAGAATATGGTGCATGGGGCCCGAAGAACCTTACTTACTGGTGGATCAAAAATGGATTGGGTTAAGTGAAATAGTTCCTGCTACCACTGATGGAATTCAAGCTTTGCAACTAGGAGAGAACTATACCCCGCTGGCATTGCAACGCCAGACTGATAATAGACTAAGTGTGCAAGCGTATAACAATGGACAATGGCATACCCTAAATCCTGCTGCTACCGATAGCCCGGGGCCAAGACTCAACTATCAGCGATTGTACCACAACAACCAAGGTGACGTTTGGGCCTTGGATCGGTTTAATGGTTTTAGCTTGTTTCGAGATAACGAACGATTCGATTACAGGTTGACCAGTTTCTTCCCGGCTCCTTTTCGGGTGTACGACCTGTACAAAAAGGACAATGGACAACTACTTTTCTGCACCGATCTTGGCTTGTTTACCATCGATGAAAATGGCGCCTATGAAGTACTTCGGTTTTCAGACTTAGGTCTTGAGAATATCGGCTCCTTCAGAATGGATGCGCAATTTGACTCCAATGGAGCGTGGTGGTTCATCAGCAATCGCACCATTTTTCGGTATCACGAGGGAGAGGTGAAACGTTTCCCTGACATTGACATAGTTCCCCCGTTTAATACCGGCACTTCCTATAGCATATTTCCGGTCTCTGATGAAGAGATTTGGGTCATTGACAATATCTTAAACTATTACCTCCTTCATTTTGATGGGCAATCATGGTCTGCTCTCGAATCTGACGAGTACAATTTGCCCTTTAATTTCATGTACAGTGTAGTTGCCACCGAAAAAGAAGGTCAGTATTTAGCAAGTAGCCATGATGGAATATTTGAAATTACTCGAGCATCTGAGCCCGAAACACCCACAACAACGGAGACCTCCTTCACCGTTTTCCCAAACCCAACTTGCTGCACCTTTACCGTAGAATGGGAGCAAGATGCGGGCGAAGTCAACATTAGCCTGCTCAATGTGCTTGGACAAGAGGTACGTCAATTATTTCAACGTAGCACGGATGCAGGCACCTACCGCCAAACCTTCCACCGGCATGGCCTGGAGGCTGGTACTTACTTCCTGCAAATAAGAGAGGAGGACCGCACAAAAACGATCCCCCTCATCATCCACTAGTGCTTCTCCGACACCAAGCAGCAAACGGGGGAAGCCTACTCACTTGGCGAACGGTGATGCACGCGCTACCCCAGTTTTAGTACGCGCTTGGTTTGTACCTTTTGCCCCATCTGCAACCTCACAAAGTAGGCGCCGGCCGGCAAGCGGCTCAGGTCTACTTGGAGGCGATGACGGCCTTGTGGTAAGGTTTTATCGGCCAACTGACGCACTACCGCCCCTACGCTATCAAAAAGCGTAATACGGATATGTGCACGTTGACACTGAAAACTAAGTGTGAAGCCTTCTCGACACGGATTCGGGAAGGTATCTACTGCTAGTTCCAGCTCTTCCACTTCCTCACTGTTAGTGATGTTCTCACAGGGTTCTAAAATGGGAAGACGAGTAAAATCCTGATATAATAAGTTGCGAACCTGATCTTCCTCCAGCTCAAACCAATCGACTAAAACAGAGCCGTAAACGTCGCGGAAATCATACTGCATGGGAATTCCTTCTGAATTGCCCATATGACTATCTATTTCTGGGTTTTCACCTAAAACTTGTGGGTTTACGCAGGGACCGAACAACATGATTGGCCCGGCAGTACCGTGGTCCGTACCAAAGCTGGCATTAGAGCGAATGCGCCGACCAAACTCACTAAAGGTCATACTCAGCACGCGCTGCTCCAGGCCTAGGTTCTCCAAATCAATTTGGAAGGAAGTCATGGCCTGAGCGAGGGCCTTAAGGAGTTGAGCATGCTCTCCACCTAAGGGGCTGCCCCCGATCACCTGGTTGGCGTGGGTATCAAAGCCTCCCATGCTTACGATGAAGATCTTGGTTTGTAATCCACCACTCAGCAACAAAGCCACATTCTTGAGTTGGCGCGCCAATCGGTTGCTAGCAGGATAAACAACGGTATTGGCACCCATCTCCGCCGCTTCGGTAATAACTTCACCATAAGCGTTCGCCTGTTCGATAGACTGCCGCAGAAACGCCAACTCATCGCCGTAAGGGGTTTCTGGCAGCATACTACCTTCGCCTTCCAACAATGGGTTCAAAGACAATGGATCATATACCACATGGCTATAATTGGCCAATAATCCCTGGCAAGTCTCTGAGACGTTACCGCCCATAGTGATAGCGAAAGGGTGCGGATGCTCCTCATTCGGATAACCTTCCGGGTAGCCGGCATCTACAACGGTATCCAGATAGCGGCCTAACCAACCAGTAGACCAATTGTCTTCCGCAGATGAGCCACTACTCCAGATATCCATACTCCGGAAGTGAGACCGATTCTGATTCGGATAACCAACTGCTCGAACTACACCAGCCTTGCCTTCTTCCATAAAGTTGCGCACAACGCTCAAACCTGGATGCACGCCTACGGTATCAGTAAGCGGAATGGCAAATTCTTCTGGTATCATGATGTTTTCTCGGACTTGGGCCAGCCCGGTATATTGATCAAGGGGGATAATCGTATTGAGGCCATCATTACCTCCGAGTAGTTGGATCAAAACCAGCACCTTGTCGTTATCCGGATTGACCAAGTTGAATAATGGAGAGCTCGCCATCGCCTGTAGTGGCGTCCCATTGACGAATAAGGGTACAGATGCAGCGGTGGCTGCTTGAAGAAAGTTTCTTCTCTTCATAGTGTTAGTTATTGGGATTGACGGATGTACGATACACAGCTGTTTTTGTTTGTGTGTACTGTAGTAGGGGAATGCTCGCGAAGCTGTGTTCGTACCTTCCGCTTATCGTTTTTTAAGACAAATGAAATTCAGCCATATTGAACAGTCCAATGAAGAAGTCCTGAAGCTTACCTTCGATAGCTTCTCGGAGTTCTGCATCCTCAGGATCGGCAAGGTGGTTACCGTATTCGAGCGTCCATTCAAAATCTGGCAAACCGGGAATCAGCAGTTCCTTCAGGGCCAAAAGCTGAGCCTCCGACAAAGGCTGAGGTAATAACAGCCCCACAATCTCGGCAATCATTCCATTGACCTCCAGTGGGTCTTCCAGGGTAGCGATATACCCTAAAAGATCAAGCCGAAAGCGCGTTTCCGTTTCCTCATCGATTTCATAACCGTTAACGAGGATGCGCCGGATAAAACCACTTCGTTGATGCAGCGTGATAGCATTAATCCAGTTGCGATGATAGAGCGGTTGCTGATAGTAGGCTTTCCAACCAGCTACTTCCGGAATGTGAAAGTACTCCATATCCATATTCGCAACAGCTCGGAACAGCTCATGGCAGACTTTGTACTGCTCTTGCCATTCTTCAGGTAAAGTCGTTGCACTTTGCCTTACCGGGCTCAATACATACTGAAAAGGATGCTTAATCATTGGCCCCTGATTCAGGAAGCTGAAGAAATGACTACTTCTCAACAGCGTTTGCACTACTGGTGCAATCTCATAATCGTTATCGATCAGTTGTTGAGCTAAGGGCGCAATGACATTCATCTCCGTTTCCTCGTCGATCTTATAATATACTAACCAACGGTAGAGCTTTCGACAAATATGCTCAGCTACGACATCTTGCTCAAAAACGATGTCAATCAAGTGAGAATACTCCTCTTCTCCTTGATCACCGACAATCGCAGAGCCAAATCGGTCTGACAATTGCTTGGCATTGGTGTCATGTCGTTCCGGATCAAAATAGGTCTCTAACAACTCTTCCGGATCACGCGTTTTGTAGCCGCTGTCACGCCATCCCGTCAGGATACGCGCCATTTCTTGCACGTCTTGCTCCGTGAAAGTAGTGTAGTCCCCGGGGCCAGCAGAAGGGCCTTTCCCAACGGTGTACAACTCCAATAATTCACGTGCATAGTTTTCGTTTGGCGAGCCTGCTTCGTTTTGATTGCCGTTCAAAAAGCGCAGCATGCAAGGATCAATGGTAATGTCCTTCACCAGTTGACGGAAATTACCCCACGCATGGCCTCGAATCGTGGTGATGTAGCGGTACCAGTAGCGTGGGTCATCCACAACCTGGTTGATTGCAAAGTGATTGTGCCAGAATAAACTTAGTGTTTCACGGATGGAGATACCTTCTTGCAGCATTTGCTGAACTGTCCAGGCACGAATACTACGCCGGCGATTATTGATGGTATCTACCTCCTCAGGTAAGGGGGCATCGATCCATGATTCGCCCAATGCAGCGAGTGGATCGTCTCCTTCTTCGGTGTCATAGTAGACGGGTGGTTCCGGTAAAGGAAGCTCTTCGAAAAGCTGAGTAATAGTAGCGTCCAGGCCTTGTTCGGTCGCCTGTACAATCTGCTCCTTACTGGGGCCAAAGGTCGCACGCCGGAGCAAGTGCGCAGCGTGGGCTTGGCCCCAAGGTCCAGTGTACGGGCTCAGATCTTCCGGGGGCGGTAGCAAAGCGGTTTTGATCGTATGTTGCCGGCGGCTACCCATTAGGCCGGCAAGGGCGGTTCTACGATCCATGGGCAATTGTTTTTACGGAAGCCAACGTGCAATAGACGTCAACCCCCTCATTTTTGGGAATATGATTAGTTGCTGATTCAGGGCACAAATAGGCCCCTATTAGCAATTGCTAAATCAATGCTCTGCGTGTAATTTTCTCGTAGCCGTTGGTAGGTTCGCTGTGTAGTGCGAATACAATGTTCACTGGGAAGTTCAGGACCGAAAAGTCCTGGTAATAATAACTGAGGTAGGGGTGCCTGTGATCAGGCAAATAACTGGGAAGTAGTGGGAATGTGTACTCAGCAAGGGTAGCTGGTATGTTGTGTAAACGTACGCTTGAGTAAGAATGTTATCAAATAGCGGATTTTTTTAATAAGAAATTTTCTTGGGCCTGCCAATCCGCCCATCCTTGCTCCGCCCAATACCTAGCCAAATAGGCCTGTTCGGTCTGTCCTGGAGTGGGTACAAGTAACAGTGGCTTACCCCAATAATGAGCGTCCATCAAGGTACTGTAGCCTGAACGGCAGATGATTTGCTGCGATTGTTGCACCGCCTCAAGTAAGTTTTCACCCAAGAGCCAGTCGACCTCCATTAGCTGGCCTGTTGCTGCTCTGATTTGTGTACTGCCTGGTACTCCGCGAACCAGTAGTGCAGGGACTTGCATACGCAATAACTCCTCACGCACCTGTTGTTCGAAATAACTACGCTGTGGTTCTGGCCCAGATAGCAAAGCCAAATAGTGATAAGGTTGTTGTTCAACAACATTTGGCCTAACGTCCGCATAACGGGAGCGAGCCCCCAGATACTGATGGGGCAAGCCTGGAATAGGTTGGGACAAGCGTCCAGCCAACCGAGGCTCTATTTCTCGATCAGGTACCCAAACATATTGATACCGCTTACGGATGTAGGCATGATAAAAGGTATTGGCCATGTTGGCCACTCTAAGGTTGGTGTGCTGAATGTGTAGCTGATGTGCTAACCAAACCGATTCCACCTCCGGATGCCAGCACCCGAAACGGCCGTCGGATATAATTCGTTGAATGGAGCGCTGACGGATAGCCTGCCCGATCAATCGATGCTCTTGCCAAATAGTACGAAGGGTACGAGGCCCCTGCAGAAAGAGATTCAAGACCATAGAATGGAACGGATAACGAATCTCATAGGCTGGCAACTCCAAATAGTCTGCTACCGGAAAATGCTCCCGCAAAAACTGCAAGGCTTTACCGGAGGAGGCAATAGTAACTTCCTGGCCAGCATCGATCAGCTGTTCAATAACTGGCACACAGCGGCTGGCATGCCCAAGGCCCCAGTCTAATACCGCTACTAAATCGTGCCCGACATTGGCCATTCGATCTTGATTGGTTAACTTCGTTAATCACAACAAATGTAGCTAAGGCCATGAAGAAACCGCAATACATTCTCCTCGCGCTAATCGTACTGAGTATCCTTATGAGTGCCTGCCGAGCAGCGGGTTGTGGCTGTCCTATGCATTAGATCAATACTAGAAATACAAAAGCCCGAAGATCTTCATGTTGATCCTCGGGCTTTACTATTCTATGATTTGCTTTGTCCTACAAACGAATCTCGTCCTCGTTTACATCAAAGAACTTATAGGTATTGAAGGCAAAGTCTTTGTCTTCCTGAATCTTTACCCAGGCCTGGTACTGTTTGTACCAACGGAACGGGAAGTTGCGGAAAAACCCACCCTTCTTCAAATAAGCAACCACAAACGGATGCGCTTTCAGGGTCAACTTCGCTTTCGGGCGAGACTGTAGAATAAATCCTAAGTCGCGCTCGATATCATCTTCTAGTAGAATGGTTGCATTCACTTTGCCGGTACCGTTACAGCTTGGGCAAACCTCAGAAGTACTGATGTTCACCTCCGGACGAACCCGCTGACGCGTGATCTGCATCAGGCCAAACTTACTCAGGGCCAAAATGGTGTGCTGAGCACGGTCTTTCTTCATGTGGCGGCGCATAGCCGTGAGCAACTCTTTACGGTGCTCGGCATTGCGCATATCGATGAAGTCAATGATGATAATACCACCAATATCGCGCAAGCGTAGCTGACGTGCCACCTCTTCGGCTGCTTCCAGGTTGACCTTTAGCACAGCCTCCGCTTGATTGGCATTGCGCATCTTGTGCCCACTGTTCACATCCACTACGTGCATAGCTTCTGTGTGCTCAATTACGATGTAGGCACCGCTACTCATAGTAGCAGTCTTACCGAAGGAAGACTTAATCTGCTTCGTTACACCATGGACATCGAAGATAGGTTTACTCGAACGATGATACTGGACAATCTTGACTTTCTCCGGTGCGATGTTCCCTAGAAAAGTACGCACGTTATGGTACAGCTGCTTATCGTTTACCACAATGCGGTTGAACGAGTCCGTGAGCAGGTCGCGCAGGATTGAAGTCGTTTTGTCTAGCTCACTGAGGAGTTTTTCCGGTGCCTTTGCATCATTGAGCTGTTGCTGAATGTCCTCCCACTTTTCCATGAGCATGGACATTTCCTCGTGTAAGTCGGCTACTTTTTTGCCTTCGGCAGCAGTCCGTACGATTACTCCAAAATGTTTGGGGCGAATGCTCTCCACCAACAGGTGAAGTCGTTTTCGTTCCTCAGAACTACCGATTTTTTTCGATACTGCGATCACATCAGCAAAAGGAGAAATAACCAGATAACGACCAGGAATGGTAATCTCACAGCTCAGGCGAGGCCCTTTAGTCGAAATAGGCTCCTTTAGAATCTGTACCAGGATGTTTTGCTTCTTCGCCAGCACTTTGTCGATCTTACCGGTCTTAATGATTTCCGGCTCGAACTCAAAATTCTCCAATCGATGAGTGCCGATGCTACCGTTGATTGAGCCATCGGTATACTTCAGCAGGGATTGCAACTTTGGTCCAAGATCAGTGTAGTGAAGGAAAGCATCTTTTTTATGGCCAATGTCCACAAAAGCAGCATTGAGGCCTGGCATCAGACGCTTGATACGACCCAGGAAGATATCGCCGACAGAGAAGTTCTCGTTGGTTTTCTGGTTGTGCAGTTCCACCAACTTTCCGTCCTCAAGGAGTGCAATATCTACATCCGTAGGCGAGGAATTGATAATCAGTTCCTTATTCAATCTCTTGAAATTTGGCTCTCTACCGGTAATACTCGGACTGGCTCCTTTATATGAGAAACGACTGTGACCCACTGACTCGGACTGCTTAGAGATAGAATAGTAAACTGATCAAATTCTTTTTGGGCATCTAGTTTGATACCCTTAAGCGATCCAATTTGGATCTAGCTCTTCATGTGACTCAAGCGCTAAGGCAAACAAAAGAATGGTGTTTACAATGCGACTTAGAGGGTAATCACAAGTTTACTTTCCACTAGCTAAACGATGGCTAATTACGGCTAGGACTATCAAAAATGGTCAAGCTTTCAGTTAGAGAAAACGCTTGAAGCAGTAATCAGCAGTCATGTTATCATTAAACAGCTTAGCCGACCCCTTGCAAGAAAGGGTCGGCAAATATGCTGTTTAGGTAACATTTACCGGTCAGTAGTAGTCGACTGGAATTAGATACGGAAAACCAGTGCACTACCGAAAGTAGAGAATGTTACTACTACTTGTTCTTCTTCTTGTGACGATTCTTGCGCAAGCGCTTCTTCCGCTTGTGTGTCGCAATCTTATGTCTTTTACGCTTCTTTCCGCAAGGCATAGTTGACGATTTAAGTGAATTAATTAAAGTTCATTTTGCATATTTCGGCATTGCTGCTCGAAGGCTTGCGCCTCGGCGGCATTACCTGCACCTGCGTGAGCTTGCGCCAGCAGGCAAATTGCATTTAAGTTCTCAGGCTCAAGTTCCAGCGCCTGATTTAGACGTTGGATAGCTCGATCAAACTGCCCAGTTCGAACGGCTAACTGTGCTAGAGTCGTATAAACGATTGGGCTTTCAGGGAAAGACTGTTCCAACTCTCTCAACATCAGAACCCCCTTCATCGGTTCATTCGGGGGAGGGTTCTCCGTATAGGTCAGTGCCAGGTTTACCTGGTGTCGGACCTGATTGGGGTTGAGCGAGATGGCGTTTTCAAAGGCCGTGATCGCTCGCTGATTACAAAACTGCCGCACCTTATCTTCTTCAGCACGTTGTACGCAAATGGCGTAAGTCGTACCACAAATGGACCAAGCATCCTCAGTCCCCGTTAAATCGGCAATTTCCTGTGCATAATGACCGGCTATTGCAGGGTATCCGTTTTCGTACCAGCGACCTGAAAGTTGCTGTAGTATGTCAACTCTGGCAGAATCTGTAGTGGTTTCAGCCAGTTCCTGCTGGATAGCTTGGATTGTGCTCAGTTGACTGGCTGGCAATTCGTCGTGTGCTTCTCGCATAAGAAGGTTCACATCGGTCGCCTCAGTCTGTAACAGCCTACTTTGTTCAACCTGCTGTTGTCCCGGTGGCTTGGTTTCACAAGCGAAATACAGTATCAGAAAGAGTAGCGTCACGCTTCCTATCAGTATATACTGCTGTCGGGTCATCAATTAGGAATAAAGTAGTTAAAAAAACTAGTCGATCTTCTCCTCGTTAGGAGCAGTCGTTACATTCTCTTTTACTTGCTCAACAAACACTTTCGCAGGCTTGAAAGCTGGAATATAGTGTTCTGGGATCACAATTGCCTTGTTCTCTTTGATGTGGCGTCCCACTTTCTGAGCACGTTTCTTGATGACAAAGGAACCGAATCCCCGCACATATACGTTCTCTCCCTGAGACAAAGAACCTTTTACTTCTTTAAAGAAAGATTCCAGCGTTACTAGTACATCTACTTTCTGTACGCCCGTCTTTTCAGCTATAGCTGCAACCAGATCAGCTTTTCTCATCGTTAATTGCTGGTTTATAATTAGTTATACTCAAATATTGGCCTTTCGGCAAAAGAGTTGCAAATCTCGCTATTTTTTGGAGTTTAAGAAAGGATTCACTCATTAATTTTCATTAAGAATCAATCAATTAGTGCAGAACCAGGCCCAAAAAGCGAACAGGAACAAAATTTATGACGGCAAAAAGGACAATCACCAGATATGAAGCCCGGCCCGCCAACAAATTCACCAAATATTCCCTAGATCAAATCACTCCTTTTTTTTCTTCATTTTTTCTGCTGCAATATCAAGGATTCTGGTCAGACCACCACCTTTGTTCTAATGATGTTTATCACCTCTTATATATGGTACGAATGGCGCGGACTAAAGTTTTAAGCAGAGAACGCAATCAGAAAGAGGGAGAAAGCTATCTTTGCCCTTTTCCTGGCAGCAAATAGCGCCAGTATACCAAATTCAGAATCTTTATGCTTTTATCAATGACGGGCTACGGTCGGGCGAGTGGCAGTTGGAATGAAAAAACCATTATGGTTGAGGTCCGCTCCTTGAATAGCAAATACAGTGACTTGCGCTTGCGCTGTTCGCAGAATTTGCGTGAAAAAGAAGCTGAACTACGCAAACTCGTTACTGATTTCGCCAAACGAGGTAAACTGGAGATGTCGATCGATATCACTTCTCATGCTGGTGATGATGAATTTGGATTGAACATTCCTCTCTTCAAGCGCTACTTCGAAGCGCTCCAAGGCTTGTCCTCTGAGTTTGACTACCAGGACCAGACACTAATGAGTGCTATTCTTCGCTTACCCAACGTGGCAGCCTCTTCAGAAGGAGAAATGAGCAAAGAAGAATGGAGTGCCATTCTAGGTGTGATTAAAGAGGCGCTTGATAATTTCCAGCAATTCCGCCGCCAAGAAGGAGCCGCTACTGCTGAAGATCTGACGCTACGCGTCAATACTATCTCTGACCTACTGGAAAAAGTAAGTCCTCATGAGCAAGATCGTATCGGCGCCATTCGTGATCGTCTATATAGAAGTTTGGAGGAAAATCTTGGCAAGGATCGCGTAGACGAGAGCCGATTCGAACAAGAGGTACTTTTCTACCTTGAGAAGATGGATATCAACGAGGAAAAAATGCGACTGGCACAGCACTGTCAGTATTTCCTTGAGGTATTGGATAACTCTAAAGAAGCAAAAGGGCGTAAACTCAGCTTTATTAGCCAGGAGATCGGTCGGGAGATTAACACCCTCGGGGCAAAAGCTTACTCCTCCAACATCCAACGCCTGGTTGTTGGGATGAAGGATGAGCTGGAAAAAATCAAAGAACAAACGGCAAATATCGTATAGGACATCATGTCGAAGATGCTCATTTTCACAGCTCCATCCGGCGCAGGCAAGACCACTATTGTCCGGCACCTGTTAGTCACATTCCCTGAGCTGGCTTTTTCTATTTCGGCTACTACCCGGCAAAAACGTGCTCACGAGCGTGATGGGCACGACTACTACTTCATCAGCCCGGAGGAATTTCAGCAACGCGTTGAGCAAGACGCTTTTGTGGAGTGGGAGGAAGTCTACAAGGACTTGCGCTACGGAACCCTGCACAGCGAGATCGATCGGTTATGGAAAGAGGGGAAGCATATCATCTTTGACATCGAGGTAAAGGGCGCTACTAATATTAAAAAGGCATACCCGGACGAGTCCTTAGTCGTTTTTGTTAAGCCTCCAAGTGAGGAAATTTTATTTCAGCGCTTACGCGAACGTCAAACAGAAGACCCTGACAGCCTAGCGAAAAGAATTGCTCGAGCTGCCGAGGAACTAACTTACGAAAGAACCTTTGATTACGTACTCCTCAATGATGACCTCCAAACGGCTTTAGCCGAAGCAGAGAAAGTCACAAGAGAGTTTTTAGCCCTCTAGGCATTTACGACTTAAGAAATGGATACTCGTCTGACCAATAACATCCGCATTAGTGTCATCGGGCGCTACCAAGCTGCTTACTCTAAGCCGACGAGTAACCAATATGTCTTCTCTTACCATATAGTTATCGAGAACTGTGGCAAAGACACGGTCCAGCTCCTTCGACGGCATTGGATTATCACTAACTCTATGGGGGTGGTTCAAGAAGTAGAAGGAGAAGGCGTCATCGGTCAACAACCGATTCTTGAGGAAGGAGATATTCACAAATATGATTCATGGTGCCCGTTGACCAGTCCATTAGGTTTTATGGAAGGCAGCTATTTATTTGTCAATCGTGATACTGGAGAAGAATTCCGGGCTGAAGTACCTCGTTTCCGTCTGCAATCAGATGTTGTCCTGAACTAGCCACTAAAGGGGCACTGCATCAATCAGGATATAATTAAACTGTTCCAAGCTATTTTCATTCAGCTGTAATCGACCGCGGAAAGCGCGTCGTTCGTCCGTTTGATAACGTCGTACATATTCGGCTTTCACCTTTAGCTCCACAACCGTTTCTGGGCCTGCTGCTCCACAGAAAAAGCATGCAGAGAAAGGATTCTTAGATAGCGCGTAGCTTTCACCTAGTGCATCCAGTGGAATGAGATAGCCCATCACCATTACCTCTTCTCCCTCCATAGCTTTGATGTCTTCACCAAACTGAGCCTGGTAATATTTGATACCTAAACTATTAGAAAACTTCTCAAAGAATTGGACATCTGCAAAGTCTGACCAATCCAGCATAGACTGACCAGACAAGCTAAGGACAGAAAGAACCAGAAATAAGGATAATAAAAATGACTTCATCTTAGGGCTTAAATCTTCCTCAAAAGTAACGGAATCCCAGCAAAGATGTTTTTCACATATTAGTTTATGACACCAATCTGCTATGGCTTAACCCTGCTCTGAATCGAAAATCGGAATCGGCTTTTTGTCTTCATCAACCGCAACCATTGTGAAGGTTCCTTGCACAGCTAAAGTGCGATCCTCCACATACATTTCTTCTTTGTAAATCCGTACAACAACGTCCAGACTGGTACGGCCCACCCGTTCAATGACACCTTTAACTTCTATGATAGTGTCAGCAGGAATAGGTATTTCGAAATCGATTTTACTACTACTGACCGTCACCATTTTCTTGCGGCTAAATCGGGTAGCTGCGATAAAAGCCACTTCATCCATGAGCTTGAGGGCTTCGCCTCCAAAAAGGGTATCATAATGGTTGGTAGTATTGGGAAAGACTACTTTGAAAATGCTCGTTTCGGCAGCCGCTTTGCGGGATTCGTGTTTGGTCATCTGGCTTGCGATTTGGGGGGCAGCAAGGTACTGCTTTGATTTAGTACTTTTGGAAAAATCCAAAAAACAACACTATGCTACAGCGCCTAATTCTTATCGCTGGCATTCTTACGATCTGCCTAGGTCCTGGCCTCCATGCACAGGACGTACAACTTGATAGTACATTACTAACTGCCTCTGATTTAGCCACAGGTTTACAGGTACCATGGGAAATCACCTGGGGGCCTGACGACCACCTATGGGTAACGGAGCGTCGTGGCCGCATTCTACGTATTGACCCCACCAATGGTAGTACAGTGACCGTACTTAACTACGAGGACGAAGTTCTGGAGGAAAGTAGTGAGTATGGCATGCTTGGCATGGCTCTGCATCCTGATTTCCTAAACACGCCTTTGGTGTATGTCGTGTATTGCTATGCACAGGGTTTCAACATCAGGGAACGCATTTCCAGTTTTCGCTGGAGTGGTGGAATGTTAACTGGAGAAGAGATTCTACTTAATGATATTCCAGGAGGCGGCATCCACGACGGTTCAAGAATTTTGATCACTACCGATGAGAAAATCCTCATGACTACCGGTGACCGCGGAAGCAGCCAATTATCTCAGGACATGAACAGCCTTAATGGCAAGGTTCTTCGTATGAACCTGGACGGGACGATCCCTGAAGACAATCCTATTGCGGATAGTTACATCTACTCCTACGGACACCGTAATGCGCAAGGCCTAGCATATGGCCCCAATGGGCAAATCTACAGCTCAGAGCACGGCGCACAACAATCTGACGAGTTTAACCTAATTGAAGAAAACCGCAATTATGGTTGGCCCAACGTACAGGGGGCGTGTAATACCGGTTCAGAAATCGCCTTTTGCAATGCTAATAATGTACGGGAACCACTAGATGAATGGAGCCCGTGTGTAGCGGTCAACGGCATCAGTTACTACAACCACCCCGCCATCCCTGAATGGGAAGGAAAGATGCTTATGGCTGTACTGGGTGGTTTCGTACAAGATCCAAGACTTAGCGTATTGAGCTTTAATGAAGATGGTACAGAGGTGACCGGTGAAGATGAATACCTAACCAACTTGGGACGTATCCGTGATATTGCCATTAACCCGACGACGGGATCAGTATACGTAGCAACAAATGGTCCGTTCTACCCAGGTAGTGGTCCGAACCGTATCATTGAATTACGCAATGAGGCTTACGAACCCAACAATGTGACTACGCCAAATAGCTCAAACCAGTTTATTCAGGTTAGCCCAAACCCGGTTGTAGATCAACTACGCCTTCAGCTTTCTGAGAATTTTATTGGGAAAGAGCTAGAAGTACTCAGCTTTAATGGTCAAGTCGTCTTGAAAACGATCATTAACAGCAGTCAATTAGAAATACCAAGCTCTGATTGGAGTGCAGGTATGTACTTCCTACGCGCCACCAACAAGGAGGGCACTATCACCCGCACCTTTGCTGTGCAGTAATTCGCATTATAAAGCGTACTTTGGTCTGGACTCATCGAATTCCAGACCAAAGTACCTACTATGGAAGCCAGTATTCTTACGAACGTTGTTCTCCCTGCCTCTCTGTTCATCATTATGATTGGAATGGGCTTATCCCTTCAAGTGGAGGACTTCGCCCGCGTCGTACGCTTCCCCAAGGCCGTTGGTCTTGGACTATTCAACCAACTCATTTTACTTCCAATAATTGGTCTAGGATTATGTTTTGCATTTGGCTTAGCGCCCTTATTAGCGGTAGGTCTTTTGCTTCTGGCCTCGTGCCCCGGCGGTGCTACTTCCAACCTGATTAGCTACGTAGCTAAAGGTGACATTGCACTTTCAGTCACCCTCACGGCTATCAGTAGTACGGTCACCATCTTCACTATCCCTCTCTGGGTCAGCTGGGGTCTGGATTTTTTCCTCGGGGAGAGTCGCCCTTTCGAACTACCTATTCTGCAGACCATGGGGCAGATTTTTGGAATAACCGCGCTTCCGGTAAGTATCGGAATGCTTGTTCGCGCGCGTAGCTTATCGTTTGCCGAACGTATGGAACGCCCAATGCGGATTGCCTCTACAGTTATCTTCATTTTGATTCTTGCCGGTATTGTGGTGGCGGAGTGGGACACCTTAGTAGAAGCCTTCCCTGTATTAGGACCTGCTACCTTTACCCTGAACCTCATCACAATGGGAATTGGATGGATCTTGGCGAAGAGCTTTGGCCTAAACCTGGCACAGTCCATTACCATTGCTATCGAGTCTGGCATTCAGAATGGCACCTTGGCCATCGTCATTGCCAGCTCCATTTTGTTTATGCCGGAAGTGAGCCTGGCAGCCGCGATCTATAGTATTGCCATGTTCTTAAGTGGTGGTGCAATGATGTGGTGGTTTGGTCGGCGAAGCGCGGTAAGTGAAGCCGAGGCGTAATGAAAATGTATTAATTTTAGGTCCTAGGCTAATAGAAGGATTTTTGCTTAGGTAAGTGGACCGCTGAAAGGACATAACGAACCTATAGTCATGGCTAGAATGCATGGTTATCCCCGCACGGTAAGACGACTATAGTTCTATCGGCAGTTATCAATTCAGGTGCTTAACAAGGACTTTTTCACCACCTACTATATCCTCCTTTAGTCTCAGAATCATTCCTGGTTCGACTTCACTTTGCTTTAGTGTTTTATTGAAATTGAAATGGAACTTTCTATGAAACTATTCTACGCCACCTTAGCGCTTTCACTTCTTTCACTTCAAGCGTTCGCCCAAGATTTATTTCCCGGTCGTGGAACGGCCTTTCAAGATGAGATTGTCCCAAGAGTGGATATCATCATTCCCCAAGCTAGCTTGGATGAAATCCTGGCACCAGGCAATGAAGAAAGTGATTTTGAACACGAAGCCACCTTCATTTTCACAGATGACGAAGAAGCTGACACAGTGCAGCAAATTGGCTTTCGCCTACGCGGAAATACGTCCCGCTTTAGCGACAAAAAATCTTTCAAGGTGTCTTTCAACACCTTTATGAGTCAACAGTGGAAAGGGCTAGAAAAACTGAATCTCAACGGAGAGCACAATGACCCTACCATCAGTCGTGCAAAAATCTGCACGGCCCTTTTGAAAGACATGAGGGTACCAGCGCCAAGAGCGAACCACGTTGCATTGTACATCAATGACGAATACCGTGGCTTGTACGCTAATGTGGAGCATATTGATGAAGAATTTGTCGAGCGGCGCTTTGGCAACAAGGATGGTAATCTCTATAAGTGCCTCTACCCTGCTGACTTAGCCTACCTAGGTGAAGATCCAGAAGCGTATAAAATTGCCCCCTCTGGTAGGCGCGTCTACGACCTCATCACCAATGAAGATGAAGATGACTATAGCGACATCGCCAATTTTATCAGTGTTCTTACGCAAACGGAGCTGAGCGATTTGCCTTGCGAGCTAGAGGCTATTTTTAATGTCGACACCTATCTACGTGCCCTGGCATTCGATGTGCTTTCAGGCAACTGGGATGGCTACTACAACAAAAACAACTTCTACCTCTATCACAATACCGCCACAGGAAAATTTGAGTACATCCCTTATGACTTGGACAACACGCTAGGCATCGACTGGCTGGGGGTAGACTGGACCATGCAAGACATCTATAATTGGAAACCCGGCAATGAAGATCGTCCACTTATCGACCGCCTGCTGCAGGTGTCTGATTATCGCGCACGCTTCACGTACTATGTGGAAGAGTTTATGCTCACCATCTTCAATGCGAGCAGCCTTTTCGGGGAGTTTGATGAGATGCGAGCACTTCTTGAACCTTTTGTTGCTCAGGATGACTTCTATCCACTGGATTATGGCTTCGATTTGGATGACTTCAATAATGGATTCAATTCTCAAACAGATTACGATCATACAGACTATGGTATCAAGGCCTTCGTAAGCGCTCGTCGAAATCAAGCGTTTCAGCAACTGGAAGACCTCAACCCGGCACCCTATCTATTTGAAGCTCGGAGTAACCTTCCGAGTACCGGCCAAGAAGTTTCATTCCAAGTAAATACACAGGACAATGGAAGCATTAGCGAAATAACACTTTGCTACCAAACACCTAGCACTGGCGAGACTTGCCTCAATATGCTTGACAACGGTCAGCTCGGAGACGGCAATGCCAATGACGGCATTTATGGCTTATTCATTGATGCCTTTGATGAAGCTACAGAAATTACCTGGTACATCACCGCCACTGATAATGAGGGTGCCAGTCAGCGACACCCGCTCTGTGGCAATTTTACCACGGAGGTGAGTATTGGCGGGCTTCAACTGGCCATCAACGAATATATGGCCAGTAATGATGCCACCATTTCGGATGAAGCCGATGAGTTTGATGATTGGGTGGAGATCCACAACTATAGCAACACCAGTATTAACCTTGGGAGACGCTATCTATCAGACAACCCAGACTTACCAACTAAATGGGCCTTCCCAGACATCACACTGGAGCCCGGCACTTTTCTATTGGTTTGGGCTGATGACGATGAGGAACAGGGGCCGTTACACACTAACTTCAAGCTAGATGCAGATGGTGAGTTTATCGGAATCTTTGACACCGATGCCTCCGGTAACATACTGATTGACGGTACTGAGTTTGGCCCACAGGAGAGTGATGTAGCCATTGGTCGTTTGCCGAATGGCACAGGGGCATTTCAGGTCGTATCACCCACACCCGGTGCTAGTAATGAACCAGTGAGTGCAAGCAATGGAATTCAGTTGCAGGTATTTAATGTGTATCCGAATCCGACAGCGCAGCAGATTTGGGTTAATACTCCAGAAAGCGGATCCTACCAGGCCAATCTAACTGATGCTGCCGGAAGAATAGTAGCACAATATGATTGGACAGGGCAAGAATTTGAAATAAACTTCATTGGGCCATCTGGCATGTACTTCCTTTCCATACAGGAGGAAGGACAGACCATTTTCACCACTAAAGTGCTCAAAAAATAGTATTTGCAGTAACACGCCTTAGTCCCTAACACATGCTTTTCAACTCCGTTGATTTTGCTGTTTTTTTGCCGCTAGTATTCGGTTTATACTGGTTGTTGGGGACTTCTCGACGTAAAGCGCAGAATGTCTTAATCCTCCTGAGCAGCTACTTCTTTTATGCTTGGTGGAACTGGCAGCTGTTGGGGCTAATTTTGCTAAGCACTGCTATAGACTTTTGGGCAGGGCAAGAAATACATGCGAGTTCGGATCGACAAAGCAAAAAGCGTTGGCTTGCTCTTAGCATCGGTGTAAACATCGGCTTGCTTCTATTTTTCAAGTATTGTAACTTTTTCATTGATTCATTTGCTACTGCTTTTCAATTCCTGGGCTACTCTTTTACATCTGCGCAGCTTGAGATAGCGCTCCCAGTCGGTATAAGCTTCTACACCTTTCAGACATTAAGCTACTCCATTGACATCTATCGAAAACAGCTCGAGCCAACAACGGACTGGATTGCTTTTGGAGCATTTGTAAGCTTTTTCCCGCAGCTTGTGGCTGGGCCGATCGAAAGAGCAAAAGACTTACTTCCTCAGTTTCATCAACAACGTTCCTTTTCCTATCTCCAGGCACGCGATGGTCTGCAACAGTTATTCTGGGGCTTATTCAAGAAAGTTGCCATTGCTGATCAATGTGCACCATTGGTAGATCATATTTTTCAATTTCATGACCAGTACTCTGGGGGGACTCTACTTTTGGGGGCGCTTCTGTTTTCCTTTCAGATCTACGCCGATTTCTCAGGGTATTCAGATATGGCCATTGGTACAGCAAAGTTGTTTGGCTTTAGACTATCACAGAATTTTTCCACGCCTTACTTTGCTACTAACATTCGGCAATTTTGGCAAAAGTGGCATATCTCCCTGACCGCCTGGTTTCGAGACTATCTCTATATCTCGCTGGGTGGTAATCGAAAGGGAAGATTAAGGACGGTACAAAACATCATTGCTGTCTTCCTAGTGAGCGGCCTCTGGCATGGCGCGGAATGGAAATTTGTTTATTGGGGGCTCATGCACGCCATGCTCTTTATTATTGCTGTCTATTTATGGCCAGCCTTGTTCCCTGCATCCCTTGCCAGGCCAATTCGTATCGTTTCTGTTCTTAAGGGAGTAGTCACTTTTCTAGTCGTTAGTATTGCTTGGGTCTTTTTTCGGGCCGAAAATCTAGAGGCAGCCTTTCGAATTCTGGATAGCATCGGAAATTTCCCAGGCTATGCCTTTGAGTTACCAAAGTCAATTCCAACCCTAATTCCACTATTATTTACCATTGCACTAATGCTCGTAATAGAATGGCGGCATAGGACCAGAACTCATGGTTTACAGATTAGCCCTACAGAATACCCTAGGTGGGTGCGTTGGAGTATTTATCATAGCTTACTTATAGTGCTATTATTGTATGGCAAATTCAATGAGACTACTTTTATCTACTTTCAGTTTTAGTGCAAAACGATGAAGAAATGGCTCCGGAGAATATTGCTTTATTTGGTTAGTGCTTTTTTAGTGCTCAACCTCTTCTGTGCCTTGGCACTGACGTATGCTCCTCCTATCTTTTTTCAAAGCCTAGATGAGGCCTGGGCACGCGTCTATTTGCGGATTCAGTCTTCAAATGAGCACATTGATTCAGACACGCTCTACGTTGGAGATAGTGTTGCTGGTCAACTTTTTCCGTTCAATAGTTCCAATCAACTGACCACTAATGGATCCGTATTAGCAGCAGGAAACTACATGCTCATTGCGAATGCGCTGGAAGCAAACCCTCACCTCACTACAGTATTCTACATGTGCTTGCCACAAACCATTGGACATGACATTAATCGAAAACGCACCTGCAACAATTTTGTCAAACCTTTCCTCACTCCAGGGCAATTTTCCTACTTAGACAAGAGTATAACCTCGGCATTAGATCGCCAACCTATTGCCTACTTATACTTACTTCCAGCATATCGGTTTGCCCCAATTGATGAAGTTGACTTTACAATTGATTCTCAACAAGACGATAAAGAATTGAGTGACTTCTCTATTCATTGGCTGAAGAAAATCTACCAACTCTGTCAATCTAAAAAGGTAAAGCTTATCCTAGCATCCCCGCCTGTTGCAGAGCACCAACGTGATAAATACCAAGACTGGAAAGCGATAAGAGCACAGGTAGCCTCAGACCCCATGCTTGAGCAATTGTTTAATGGTTATTTTTCGACTATCCACTACTACCCAGATCAGTATCTCCGCGACAAGATTCACTGGCAAGAAGCGTTCCTAGAACAAAACCGGGAGCGTATTACTGAACAACTCTACAAGGATGTCGGAACAGCAAATTAGCCACTACTCAATCGGCACACCATTTTCGTCGGTGGTGAGTACATCGCTCATGTAATCGAAGAAGGGACGCATGGCCTGGAATACACTGGACACCTTCTCGGCAAAGTCGTCTGAGAACACCTCCGCATCGGTGAATTTGTGGGAAATCAGGAATTGCTTATAACGAAGCAAATCGATATTGGGATGGTCTTTTGGATAACCAGATGGAGCAGTCTTTAACTGATCGCCTTGGAGGGTACCGAAAGTCTCGACAAACTGTGGTGCATTGATAATTTGGCGCATAGGTTCTGCATCAGCAGCCAACTCAACACGGATACGCTTTAAGTCATCCGAAACAGGTCCCCAAAAGCCACCTCCAACGAATGAAGCGCCTGGCTCTATGTGAAAGTAGTAACCTCCACGGCGCCACTTCGTAGCGCGAACGAATCCGCCACTAAAATGAGCTTTGTAAGGGGTTTTATCCTTCGAGAATCGAACATCACGATAGATTCGGTGTAGCCTCATTCGCTCTATCTCATCGTGCATACTCATCAGGTCATGCAAGCTATTGGCAAAGGCCTTAAAGTTGTCATAAGCCGACTGATAAGTGGGCTTATTGGCATTAAACCACTCGCGATTATTATTGGCTTTTACTTGCTTGAGAAAGTCGAAAATCTGAGGCTGAAGGGTGTTTGACATAGTCTGATCGTTCGGAGGTAAACTTAGTTTCTGTTGTCAACGCAAAATGAATAGTAAGGGTTGACTGTCAAGAGCCTAAAGTATCAGCTCATACCAAAGACAAGCAATAATCAGAAACCTGATTTATCAAAAATTGTCTCCCAGGATTCCCTCTTCAGCGAATTACTTTTGCTACACAACATTAGGAAAGGACAAACCAAACTACGACGATCGTAGTGCTGCGCTCTTTAGTTTGTACTTGATTGATCCAAAGAAAAACTGGCTACCAGATGCAAGCCGGTCAGGACCCTTCGAGTACTCGAGAAGAAGCCTGAATTGGTGACTGTCCAAGATTTATAGAAGACCGGACCACCAAAAAAGGAATCTATGAGACGTTCTTTACTAATGTTCGCACTAATCATCTTTGGTGCATCCATGCTAATGGCACAATCTGCTTCTCTATCGGGCAAAGTGATAGAAGAGGACAGCCGAAATCCAGTCATTTGGGGCTCTGTTGCCCTGTATCAAAACGGCACCCTCGAACTGGGAACACTGACCGACGAAAACGGCAACTACAACTTCGCCAACCTGGATCCAGGAACCTATGACGTGGAGTTTTCCTACCTAGGCTATAAGACTACGCGCATCAACGCTGTACAGGTTTTCGCGGACAAAGCCATTAAACTTGATGCGAAGCTCTCCATAGAGGGCGTGACGCTGGAGGAAATTGTGGTACGTGAATATGAGGTACCCTTAATCGACATAGATCACGTCACTACCACACAGATTTTCACCTCAAAAGACATCCGGAGGTCTCCCTATCGCGACATTAACGCCATCGCCTCAACAGCCGCTGGGATATCCACTGCCGATGAGGGGGAAGCACTAAACTTCCGTGGTTCACGCCCGGATGGTACCAACTATTACGTAGATGGCATGCGGGTGCAAAGTAGCCTCATCCAGGAAACAGAGGTTGACCAACTCCAAGTAATTACGGGAGGGATCGAGGCCCGCTACGGTGATGTCACGGGTGGGATTGTTTCTATCACAACTAAGGGTCCTTCTCGAAAATTTTCTGGTGGGATTGAAGCAGAAACCTCCCAGTACCTTGATCCTTATCAGAACAGCTTAATCGGACTAAATCTATCGGGACCAATACTAAAGAATAACAAGGGTGAACCGATTCTTGGGTACCGTGTAGCAGGTCGCTATACCTACCGCCTGGATGATGACCCTTCGGCCACACAAGTCTTTCGCGTAAAGGATGATGTGCTGAGCGAGCTGGAGGCTAACCCAATCATTACCAAAGGTGGTGCTCCATTCGTTGCCGCTGACTTCTTGACCAATGATGATGTAGTCGCTCTAGATGTACGCCCATTTGAAAGCCAGGCACTAGCCAACTTCACCGCCAAGATTGATGCTCGCTTCAACGAGGCGATTGATGTAAGCTTGAGCGGTTCCTACTTTAATGACGAAAATCAATTTACACCGAATGAGAATAGTGAAACACTAGCTAGTTGGCGAACCTTGAATTCGCACAATAACCCTACACGTATCGATCGGGATACGCGGATTAATTTCCGCTTCCGCCATCGTTTAGGAGGAACGAACGCCAATAATGATAACCGTAAGGTTTCGGTTGTGCAAAATGCCATGTACACCTTGCAAGCCAGCTATGAGAACGAAACTTTTGAAATTGCGGATCCTCGCCACGGCAACAATTACTTCGACTACGGTTACATTGGCCAGTTTAATGTTGACTATATCCCCACATTTGACGAAACTACAGACCCAATAACTGGTGAGTCCTTTTTCACTCATTCAGACTACCGTGAAGAACTGCGCGGATACGATTTCAGTAACAGCTCTAATCCTGTACTGGCCAACTACAACAACTTCTTTGGCGGTGGCCAGGACGGTGACCTACGAGTATCTAGCATAGATGAATTGTTCGCGATCAACGGCCGCACTAATACCATTTTCACGGAGTCATGGAATCTGCACCAGAACGTTGGCACGGTTTATAATCGGGCTGTCAATCAGGATAACGACATTACCATTTTCAACGCTAGTGCATCATTTGACCTACTTCCTGGTGGCTCTGAAAAAGGCCGTCACAATATTCGGTTTGGTATTGCATACGAAGGCCGCACAAACCGTGAGTATGACGTTCGCGACCCAAGCCGTTTGTGGACTGCTGCTCGCCAGAACGCCAATGCACACATCCAGGGCATTGATCCCGAGAACAACGAAATCTTGGGCACCTACGGAGAACTATACCCAGATTTAGTTACCTCTGATGATCCTTTGTTTAGTGTACCAATCTATGACGTTACCCTTTCTACTCCACAGGATGCACGTTTCTACCGTGCTCTTCGTGAGTCATTGGGTGTTGGTTTGAATGAGTACGTAAATGTTGATGGTCTTACTCCTGATCAATTGAGCCTGGACATGTTCTCGGCTAAGGAATTGAATGACCAGTTCATCATCGACTACTACGGTTATGACTACCTCGGTAATGAGTTCGATGGTACTTTCGACGACTTCTTTACAGCTCGTGACGCAGACGGTATCCGTACCTTCCCAGTTGCTGCTGCTCGTCCTTTGTATACTTCCGCTTACATCCAGGATAAGTTCACCTTCCGCGATATCATCTTCCGCTTAGGTGTACGTTTGGACCGCTACGATGCGAACACACAGGTACTACAAGATCCTTACTCGCTATACGCTATCCAAGGTGCTAGCGACTTCCACGCCAACTTTGGTGGTGAAGCTCCTGGTAACATCGGCGATGATTTCCGTGTATACACAGAAACAGACAATGGTGAAACTGTTCGCGCTTACCGTAACGGCGACAATTGGTTCCAGGCAGATGGTACTCCAGTAAACGGTCCTCAAGAAATTGAGGGTATTCGTACTGGTCTGGTATTCCCTAAATATCAGGATCCAAATGCACACGAGGCCAACTACATTAAGAGTGAGGATTATAACTCAGAGTCTTCTTTCGAAGATTATGAGGTACAGTTCAACGTGATGCCACGTTTAGCCTTCTCGTTCCCTATTTCTGACAAGGCGAACTTCTTCGCTCACTACGACGTATTGGTTCAGCGCCCAAACAGCAACACGATTGCTACGGCACTGGATTACTTCTACTTCGTAGAGCGTACCGGTTCTCAGACTTTCAGTAACGCGAGCCTACGCCCAGAGCGTACCGTTGATTATGAGGTAGGTTTCCAGCAGGCATTGACGCAGTCTTCTGCGATCAAGATCTCTGCTTACTATAAGGAGATGCGCGACATGATTCAGTTGCGTACATTCTTCCCAGTTCCTATTGTTGGTCAGTACACGACTTTCGACAACCAGGACTTTGGTACCGTTAAAGGATTCTCCTTCGGTTATGACTTGCGTCGTACCCGCAACTTGAGCTTGAATGCGAACTATACCCTTCAGTTTGCTGATGGTACAGGATCAGATACAGAGTCTCAGCGTGGTTTGACTAACCGTGGTAACCTACGTACGTTGTTCCCACTGAACTTCGATGAGCGTCACCGTATCAATATAGTAGCGGACTACCGTTTCCCAAGAGAAAGTGGTCCTCGTATCGCGGGTGCATACATCCTAGCGAATGCCGGTATCAACTTCCAAGCCGTAGCAGTATCTGGTCGTCCTTACACGGCTCGTCAGGTAGCTCAGGAATTGGGTGGTATTGGTACCATTGGTGCTATCAACGGAGCTCGTCAGCCATGGAACACTACGCTTAACCTGCGTATCGACAAGAACTTCAATATTGGCAACAACCTCGGCTTGAACGTTTACTTGCGTATTTCCAACTTGCTGGATACGCGTAATATCATTGACGTTTACTCTGTGACTGGTGATCCAGAAGACGATGGCTTCTTGCGTTCTCCATTCGGTCAGAACCAAGTTGAGACGGTAAGCAACTCTAACCGTGAGTTGGAGTCTTACCTGGCTTCTTACCAGTGGCGTCTGTTGAA
>CAJXOS010000047.1 GCA_913057725.1 uncultured Lewinella sp. | reverse complement strand
TTGGTCATAGTTTAGTGAATACCCGCCGCATGTTCTACGAGAACAACTTCCCCGGCATCACCGTGTACAATCAGGTAGTCACTGATTTGGCAGCACCGGGCTTACGCAGAGCCCACTTCAGTGACCTATATGTTGAAGAAGCCGACTACATCAGACTGGAAAACATTAGTCTCAGCCGTAGTTTTGTACTCTCCGCTGAAAAGAATAGACAACTTACGCTCTCCATTACAGGTGAAAACCTCTGGTTATCGACGGATTATACCGGCCTAGACCCGGAACCGTCCTTCTTTGATTATGGCTCAGTTAGTAATGGTGAACAAATCAATTTCAACCTTCCTGACCAAGGCGCCCCAGGCATTGATCGTCGTTACAGCTATTGGCCAGCGCAGACGGTTACGTTTGGACTCCGTTTGGATTTGTAGGGAGTAGTGTGATTGATATTGACGGTCGGGTTTGATTGATATTTGGTGGCGAGCTACCATGAAAGATGTGAACATAGCAATGAAGATCATGAGATTTACCATAGCCGCAGTATTCTTTCTACTGATTTGCTCTTTCGTTAAAGGACAAACGGTAGACTTTAAATGGTATAGTGAGACCGCAAATAATGGGATAATAATACAGAACAGCTTCCCTAAAGGAGGTCCCTACAAAGGAAGTACAAGTAGAAATTATAATCATAGCTACCTGGTATTCTTTACTCGTATAATTAACAAAACCGGGGATCCGTTAGGCCTGACAGTTAATTTTTCTGCAGATTCAATTGCAATTCCTAATTCTCCCGAAACTTACGTAAAACTATTTCTGCCTCTAGATACCATGACCCTCGATAAGCGAAGTTTATTTAGTTATGGATTAACAGAGTTAGAGTCCCTTGAACAACCGACCAAGTTTACGAGGGAAATACACCCAAACGAGGATTGCCTTTTCTATGTCGTAGCGATCTTTTATCAGACAAATGCCGGCGCATGGAATCAAGAGAGAGGAGGTAACAGAGCAGAACTTATTTTAACAGGACAAGGCCTGTTTTACAGAATGCTACCACAGATTGATTTACTGCCCTGCGGGCATATTGTTTTTGATTGATTAGCCATAGTATTATATAGATATGATGAAACTAGCCATACACCAATAATAGCTAACCGACCGTGTTTCGCATTCACTCCATACTGTGGTTAGCTTAAACGTAAGATTACAATTATTCTAATAAGAACACTAGGCACAGCTGGTTCATTCTGACTATTGTTCCGAGAGTTGATTACTGATATTGTTGTTTTCTTGTCTATACTAGCAATTGGTTATTTTGGCACTCTGGACATGAAAAGGAAATACAAGAACGATCAGCAATGATGTTCTGATTTGCTAACCAGATCACTAAAATTCAACGAACATGAACATCGAGATAAAACCTCTATCTAAAGACATACGAGACGATTATCTGGCTTTCTTCGACAATATGTTTTTTGATGAAAATCCGGATCGTTTGAAATGCTATTGCTACGACTATCATTTCCTTGGCGATGTGGAAACCTGTACGCGAGACATGAGCCGTTCTGCTGTAATAGAGTTGATCAACGAGAATAACCTGAGAGGTTATTTGGTCTTTGAAAATGACAAGCCAATCGGATGGTGCAACGCCAATAACCGGAATAATTATCAAAGACTCCTAAGAGACTATGACTATGTTGACAATCCTGATGACAAAGTCTGTTCCATTGTTTGCTTCTTAATCCACCCCGATTATCGAGGAAAAGGGATTGCCCGACAGATTCTGGAAAGGATTATTGAGGACTATTCCGATACCGATTATGACTATTTTGAAGCATATCCCAAAAAGGCAGAAGCCTCGTGCGAAGGCAACTTCAAGGGACCGCTAGCCTTGTATGAAAAATACGATTTCAAGATAAACAAGGAGTATGATAATTACTACGTGATGAGAAGAGCTGTCAAGTCATAGAAGTACTCGGCTATTCACGTAGTTTCGGCATAAGCAATAATGAGAATCATGAAAAAAGCAGTCAAGTATCTTGGTTATTGCTTTTACCTCTTTCTAATGTGTTTTCTGCTTTTGGAAATCTTCTTCAGGGTATACCTGTATGAAGAAGAAGCGGATATGAACTACTGGGGAAGAGGAGCCTTTCAGGAAGATATTGAAGTCGGTTACATCCACACTCCCAATTTCAAGGCCCGGGCGATGAGAAGGCCCGAATTCATCAGCCATTTTGAGATTAACAAATATGGACTCCGTCAGAGAGACATGGAGAAGCAGCTCGCATTTGAGCAAAGAGTTCTCTTTTTGGGAGATTCCTTTACGGTCGGTCTAGGCGTTGAAGAGGAGGAGATGTTTACCAATAGAATAAGCCGAAGGTTAAATGAACTTGGCATCGGAGTTATTAACGGAGGACAAACGGGGTACTGCATTACGCAGGAGTACAATTTCGCTAGAAAACTATTAGACCAACATTACTACAATCATATTTTCTTGTGCCTGTTCTTATCTAATGACATAAGAGGTGACTACTTCCAAGGCTACAAAAAAATTGACGTAAAACATGGTTACAGACTCTTGAAAGCCCGAGCATTCAAAAACGAGGCGGCTGATTACATCCGAACGCATTCCTATACATTCATGTATGTAAAGGCTTTCATCAAGAAGAAACTGAGGAAACCTAAAGGCCTAGAACCGGAAGGCTTTAACCACAATTCCAAATTAGCCATTCAAGACATAATACGGCTATGTGACGAGCAGGGTATTGGCTTGACCATTATGTTGATTCCGAACTTCCAAAAGGAAATTCCGCACGAAGAAGAATTCAAAAACCTTTTTGAAGAGCGTGGAATTGACTATTTCAAGGTAGCTGTTCAGAGAGATGACTATTTTCCAATAGATGGTCATTGGAACAGGAAAGGACATGGTACAGCAAGCGAAGCCATATTGCAACACATAAGCGACACCGGGCTTTTTAATGTGGATCATTCCAGCTTCCAATAACTACACCCTACCGGTATTAACTTGGGAGACGGTGCTCACACGCACATCTCCCAAGTACAAGCTTAGAACAAGCCTGAAATATTTCCATCCGCATCGATGTCAATATTCTCAGATGCTGGATGTGCCGGCAAGCCAGGCATACGCATAATATTTCCGGTAATCGGAATTAGGAAGCCCGCTCCAGCCGCGATTTCAATTTCTCGAACGGTGATGATAAAATCCTTAGGACGCCCTAATAGCTTAGGGTTATCAGAGAGGGACTTTTGGGTCTTAGCTACGCAAATTGCCAAGTGATCTAAGCCTAGATTAGAGATAGTGCGTAAGTCCTTCTTGGCCTTGGCCGCATAGTCCACGTGCTCCGCACCGTAAATGCGAGTAGCTATGGTTTCGATCTTGGTTTTGACATCACTCTCCCAATTATACATAGGTGTGAACGGCTCTGTTGCAGCCTCAGCGGCATCAATCACCTTCTGCGCCAGATCCAAGGTTCCTTCACCGCCTTTGGCCCAACCTTCGGCCAAGGCAACGGCAACACCTTTGCTTTCAGCAAACTCCTGGATCATCTGTATCTCGGCATCGCTATCTGCAGTAAAGCGATTGATCGCAATGACAGGCTTGACGTTGAATTGCAAGATATTCTCAAGGTGCTTCTCGAGGTTTGGAATTCCCTTTTTCAGCGCTTCTAGGTTTTCTTCGGTCAAACTATCCAATGCAGCTCCACCGTGGTATTTCAAAGCGCGGATTGTAGTAGTCAATACCACCGCACTCGGAGAAAGACCGGCGCTCTGACACTTAATATCAAAGAATTTCTCTGCACCAAGGTCAAAACCAAAACCAGCTTCGGTAACCGTGTATTCCGAGAAGCTCATACCCATACGAGTAGCAATAACTGAGTTGGTACCCTGAGCAATGTTTGCAAAGGGACCACCGTGAATGATTGCTGGATTCCCTTCGATAGTCTGTACTAGATTAGGCTTGACGGCATCCTTCAGCAAGGCCGTCATCGCTCCTTCTGCTTTGAGATCACGCGCGTAGATCGGCTTCTTGTCAAAGGTGTACCCCACGAAGATGTTTCCTAAGCGGCGCTTTAGATCCTGCAGATCCTCCGCCAAACAAAGAATGGCCATAATCTCGGATGCAGCAGTGATATCAAAACCGGTCTCACGAGGAATACCAGAGGTGGTACCACCCAAGCCCACGATGATGCGACGGAGTGCGCGATCATTAATATCCACGACCCGCTTCCAAGAAATCGTACGAGGATCGAGGTTTAGCGAGGTCTTCTTGCTCTGGATGTTGTTATCAATCAGTGCTGAAAGGAGGTTGTGCGCCTTTTCAATTGCCGAAAAATCACCGGTAAAGTGAAGGTTGATATCTTCCATCGGAAGCACCTGCGAGTAGCCACCTCCAGTGGCTCCACCTTTGATACCGAAAACTGGGCCAAGTGAGGGTTCGCGCAAAACAACTGTCGTCTTTTTGCCTAGACGATTTAGCCCCTCTGACAACCCAATAGACATCGTCGTTTTACCTTCACCAGCTGGTGTAGGAGAAATAGCGGAGACCAGGATCAACTTGCTGTTTTTCCCTTTTTCTTTATCAATTTTATCTAGTGGAAGTTTGGCTTTGTACTTACCGTACTGTTCAATATCGTCTGGATCCAACCCTAATTTTTCAGCAATCTTCGTAATGGGCTGGAGCGTCACCCTCCGGGCGATTTCCAAGTCGGTCATAAATGGTGGATTTGGTTAGGTATAAGGTGGAGTGAAGGTAGGAAAATTGCGAATAACCACTGCGAGACGAAAAGAATATTGTCAAAGTAAGTGGTTGTCCGTTTAGCGCCAAAAGACGGGTTACCTTTTGCAGAAAAAGTCCATTAAGCCTTAGTTGCTTGCTTGAATATTGGGCTAGCGCTGTGCAGTAGCTGACACGCCAGTGGTCAGGACCGGAGGGCCGAACGAATAGTGAGCTACGGAACATAGCGACCCACCGGCTGGTGGGTAGCCCCCACAACAGCAAGGCCAAAACTTTTCTACTTTTGACGGCGGCAGTAAAACGTACAGTTCTTATGAGATTTGCATTTACTATTATCGGCTTACTACTATTACAGATGACGCTTTGGGGCCAGCGGAAGGAAACCAAGACCTTCAAGTTAGGACGCACCACTTTTTCGTGCGAATACAAAAAGGGCAGGCCGATTAATGGCTACCCGGAAGAGATGGTGAGGGAGCGCGGCATCTACCAGATTTACCCAAAATATGAGAATGGGCAACCTAATGGCGACTCGCTGCGCTACCTGGAACACTACGAGGTAATGGAATTCAGAGATGGACTGATGTACGAAGGCTGTACTCCCAGTGTGCTCTATGGGCCACAACGAAACACCGACTTCTATGAACAAGGCCAGCTGGTGCGTACTCAATATATGGAAGACTATAGGGGGCTGCCGCTAGGTATCGTGATGCATTATGAAGGCAACAGGGCCACGGTGATGCACTGGGAGGACACGATTGGTCATATTGTCTACACCAAAAAGTACACGGACGGACTCTTGTACTTTAAAGGGGCACCCACTGATGAGCCCGCAGTGATGAAGGGGAATGCTCTGGTGGCGGGTTCTGTGCCCTGCCGCACCTTTGACATAGCAGACATCTACAATATTGATGATGAAATTGACTGGGACCAGTGCTACCTTACTGCGCATAATGATACCTTGGCAACAGTGACGTGCCGTAACGAAGGCAGTCCGTTCTATCTAGAATACATTGTAGCCGGTATGCCGTACCGAATAAGTGTACCCAGTGGCCAATTGACACGATCGGCTGGTATAGACTGGTATTTTGGGGATAACCATGACTACTTCAGCAGTGCTGCTATGGCTACTAATGACTGGCAAACACTTTCTAAAGCTTCCTTAAATGCTCCTCGACTACCGACTGCCGATGGCTTTGAGCTGCACTACAAATCGGTAGAAACGGACGAGCTTATTACGGTCATGAAGATTCTCGACGGTGGGTATGATGATATCTCCGGTATACGCTTAAAGATAATTGACGGGCAGCTATACGTCATTGACTTGGACGACGACCAAAAGGTAGCCTGTGAGTGGCAAGATGTAAAGGATGTGGTAGCTACGCTAAAGGCAAATTAGAGCGTAAGAAGGCTGGAGCGAGCGATGATCATTGCCAAAAAAAGCAAGCCCCGGGCACCTTTGGTCCCCGGGGCTTTATCATTGGTTGTACAAGAATACTTACAAGCTTTTCAGACGAGCCAATTCTTCTTGTAAACTCTTCACTTTAGCTGTACCGTCAGCGAGCTTTTGGCGCTCACGATCGACAACCGCTGCAGGTGCATTATTGACAAAGCGCTCATTGCTGAGCTTCTTCTGAACACTGGCTACGAAACCTTCGTAATAAGTCAGTTCTTTCTCCAATGTTTCAATTTCACCGGCAACATCAACTTCCTGGTTCAATTCCAGATAGAAGGTATCGTTACCAACTAGGAAGGCTACGCTATTGGTAGGTTCCTGCTCGGCAACGGAAAGATCACTCAGGTAAGCCATCTTCTCAATGGCAGCCTTAAGACCAGAATCCTTAACCAAATCCTCACCGGGGCTGCCCGCAACAGCGTACAGCTTGAGTGGGTCGCGCGCTTTTACGCCCTTGGCAGCACGAGTCTCCCGTACTTTTACAACGGCTTGCTGAGCCAATTCTACGCGCTTATTAAGCGCTTGATCAAAGTCCGTCGTTGCAGGCCATGCGCTAACGCAACAGTCATTCCCGGTTTCACGGGACTTGAGACCGTGCCAAACCTCCTCCGTAACAAACGGCATGAACGGATGTAGAAGCGTCATCATTTGTTCGTAAGCAGCGATGGTACGTTGATGCGTTGTTGCTGGAATCTTACCATCCTCCGGCTTGATCATCTCCAAATACCAAGAACAGAAGTCGGCCCAGATGAACTTGTACAGTTCCATAATGGCATCACTCAAACGGTATTCACCGATCAAGCGAGTTACTTCAGTATTAACTTGAGAAAGACGAGACTCGATCCAGGTAGCAGCCATGGTATTGATAGCTCCTTCTTCCTTACTCGCATCTACCTCCCAGCTGCTGATCAAGCGAAGTGCATTCCACATCTTGTTGCAGAACTTACTTCCTTGTTCACACAGCTTGCTCTCATTGAGAACTTGCCCAGTTTTCGGATCAAGTGGCGCATCAAAGATGATATCGTTACCTGCCGAACCAGAGGATAACATTCCAAAGCGAACACCATCCGCTCCGTACGTATCAATTAGAGACAAAGCATCTGGTGAGTTACCAAGTGACTTCGACATCTTCCGACGCTTACTATCACGTACCATCCCCGTGAAGTATACATCGCGGAATGGCATCTTTGGGTGATCAGCACCTAATAATTCTGGTGCCCACTCATAGCCAGACATGATCATACGTGCTACCCAGAAGAACATAATGTCCCAACCCGTAACCAGGGCGTTGGTTGGATAATAGTATTTGAGTTCTTCCTGATTTTCAAATCCGTCAAAAACGGAAATTGGCCATAACCAGCTTGAGAACCAGGTATCGACTACATCTTCATCACGCTTTAGGTCTTCCAATTGTAGGTCAGCATTCCCCAGGCGCTCACGCGCTTCTTGAAGGGCCTCTTCCGCCGTAGCTGCTACGAAAACTTCTTCTTCATAGTACCAGGCAGGAATCTGCTGGCCCCACCACAGCTGGCGGCTAATACACCAGTCGCGAACGTTTTCTTCCTTCAACCAAGAGTTGTACATGTTCCACATGTTCTCCGGGAAGAACTTCACCTCCTCCGAACGAACTGCCTCCAATGCAGTAGCAGCAAACTCATCCATCTTCAAGAACCACTGCAGCGTCAGCTTAGGCTCAACTACCGCATTGGTCCGCTCAGAACGGCCAACTCGCGTATGATAATCCTCAATGGTTACCAAGGCACCCGCTTCTTTGAGCATCTTGCCAATGTTCTTTCTAGCCTCAAAACGGTCCTGACCAACGCAGAACTGAGCCAGCTCATTGAGTGTACCATCAAGATTGATCGTATCAATCACTTCCAGGCCATACTTCTCCCCTAGCTCGTAGTCATTAGGGTCGTGTGCTGGCGTTACCTTCAAGGCACCGGTACCGAACTCGAGGTCAACATAAGTATCCGTGATGATCGGAACTGCGCGATTAACCAGCGGTACGATCACTCGCTTACCGTGCAAGTGCTTATAGCGTTCGTCATCTGGATGGACCGCCAAACCGGTATCCGCCATAATGGTTTCCGGACGCTGAGTAGCAATAACAACGTACTCATCGCTTCCCTCAACCTGATAGCGAACGTGATATAGCTTGGAGTTTTCGTTAGCGTAAATCACCTCCTCATTGGACAATACCGTCAGGGCCTCTGGGTCCCAGTTGGTCATGCGAAGTCCACGGTAGAGGCGGCCTTTGCGGTAGAGGTCAATGAAAACGTGAATAACGGCCTTACTTAGCGATTCCTCCATCGTGAATCGCGTACGCTCCCAATCACAACTTGCGCCTAGTTTCTTGAGCTGTTCGAGGATGATACCACCGTACTCTTCTTTCCACGCGAAGGCGTGCTTGAGAAACTCCTCACGACCGATGTCACTCTTCTTGATACCCTTTTCGCGTAGCATACGAACTACCTTGGCCTCCGTAGCAATAGACGCGTGGTCTGTTCCCGGAACCCAACAAGCGTTTTTTCCATCTAAACGAGCCTTCCGAATAAGGATATCCTGAATGGTATTATTGAGCATATGCCCCATGTGCAAGACACCCGTCACGTTTGGTGGAGGAATTACCACGCTGTATGGCTCGCGCTCATCAGGTTCGCTGTGGAAATAATTCTGCTCCATCCAGTGGTCGTACCACTTCTTTTCGACGGTTTGGGGTGAATAATGCTTTGGTAATTCCATGTTTGATTGTTGCACCCAACCCTATGAGTTGGATCTTTCTTGAAAAAGTGCGGCAAAGATAATGATTTGCCGGCAGTAAAAATGCCAGCAGCTTGCGGATTATCTCCCAATAAATACAGTTCATCCTGCGCTAGAATGGTTCCGTGTTATTCACTAGACCAAAAACTCAAAACATCATTTTAATTTGGTACTTTGAGCATACGAATACTATTTATACCACAACTCTATTTTCTTACAAAACAAAACGAAACGAAATGGATTTATTACCATTAATTATTCAGTTGGCCAGTGGCGCCGTTGGTGGAAATGTAGCTGGTTCTTTGATGAAAGAAAATTCTTTGGGTACCCTAGGAAATTCACTGGCCGGTATCCTCGGAGGTGGCTTAGGAGGTCAACTGCTAGGAATGCTGGGTATGGCTGCCAGTAGCGGGAGTATGGACCTAGCAGGAATACTATCAAGCATTGCTGGCGGTGGCGTCGGTGGTGGTGTTTTGATGGCTATTATTGGAGTAATTCGCAAAGCGATGGCGAAATAGTCCTTGAATAGTTGTAGCGAAGGGTATCAATTAGCTACTTTTGCCATATGAAGGTATGAGAAACCCTTCGCTAGCGGGCTGTTCTCCATTGGGGGGCAGCCCGTACTCGTTTGACCAAGGTCATACCTACCTAATCTGTGTTAAGAGGCACTTGACACTTTTGCGCTGCGTTAAGGATGATATATGAGAATACCACTTATCACACTTTGCTACTGTCTTTTCCTATGCAGTAGTTGTCACACGGTTGATACTAACCCACCACCGGAGCAAGTAGAGGAGAGTTTACAAGCCATACTGGAAGAGGCCATTCGTGGCTCCTTCGACCAGATTGCGGGCATAAATATGACGGTCCTGGCACCTGACTTAGATCTAGCGTGGACTAGCTCTGTTGGCTTTGACAGCAAAGAACGGGTGGATAGTCTCCGTAGCGAGCAGCCCTTCCGAATCGCAAGTATTACCAAGACCTTTGTAGCGACTGCTATGCTTCGGCTGGTTGAGGATGGCCAACTGGAGCTAGACGAACCTATTGCCCAAAAACTTCCTGCCGAATACATCGAGATGCTAGAGGCAGGTGGATATGATCCACAGCAAATTACCTGGCGGCAATGTCTGAACCACACTAGCGGCTTATATGACTATGCGATGGGGGGAGACACCTACGTGGAAATCTGCATGAGTAATCCGCAAAAAAGGTGGACGCGTTCTGAGCAAGTACAATTAGCCATGGATACTGGCCAACCAGTTGGACAACCCGGCGAACTATACAAGTATTCAGATACTGGATACGTCCTGGCAGGAGAGATATTGGAAATAGCCCAAGACACCAATTTAGGAGCAGCACTTAGGCAGCTGCTATCCTATGAAGAACTAGGGCTCGGCAGCACCTGGCTGGAGAGCATCGAACCTGCCACCGCGGCGGATATTGAATTCGTCCATAGCTATTTCCGTCACCTGGATGCTTCTAACTGGGATCCGTCGGTGGACTTGTACGGAGGCGGTGGCCTGGTATCTACCACCGAGGATCTTGCTCAATTTTTCCATCAGCTGTTTAACGGAAACGTGTACAAGCAGCCGGAAACCTTGGAATTAATGCTTGAGGCCGCGACCTATGCCGATAGTTACGATACAGCGGAAGACCCTCGCTACAAGGACTATCGCCAGGGATTGTGGAAGGTCACTATGTTTGGAGAAGACGCCTATATGCATGGCGGCTTGTGGAGCACGGTAATCTTGCATGTGCCTAGCCTCAACTGTACTGTTGCTGCCAAGTACACGAATGGTTGGTGGGAACGCCAGTTAAAGCAGGTAGTACTCACTATTAAGAACGCTCAAGAGAACACCTAAATATGGACATTGTCTCGGTAAACAATTTAGACTTCAGCTACCAAAAAGGAAGTCCAATTCTTAGGCAGCTCAGCCTCGACGTTCCAGAAAACAGTATTTATGGGTTTCTGGGTAGGAACGGCGCTGGTAAGAGTACAACCATCAGAACACTTCTTGGTCTACTCGCACCACAAGCCGGAACGATCCATCTTTTTGATGAGGTACTGGACCGATTAAATCGTGGAGTGCTGCGAAGAATTGGAGCCCTAATTGAAGCACCTTCCCTATATCCGAATTTATCGGCAAAGGATCATCTTCGTCTGGCTTGTCGCTACCAACAGGTAGAAGAAACTCGTATTCCGCAGGTTTTGGACCAAGTTGGCCTTCTGCATGCGCAAAACAAGCTGTCTAAGCATTACTCGACTGGTATGAAGCAACGGTTAGGTTTGGCGATGGCGCTACTGCACGAACCTGATTTGCTCATTCTAGATGAACCCACAAATGGGCTTGATCCTCAGGGAATCAGTGATATTCGTAAGCTTCTCCAACAACTCCAGCAAGAAGGAAAGACCATTCTACTATCAAGTCACCTGCTATCTGAAATCGAAAAGATGGCTACTCATGTGGGAATCATCCGCGATGGTGCGCTGATCTTTGAAGGCGATCAAGGAGCGCTAAGAAACTGGAAGGCTGAACAGCAACAGCTCGTTGTTCGCACCAGTGCACCGGGGCAGGCCGCAACCTTATTCCCTGCGAGCCAGATTATTGCTAAAGAACAGGATCTACTTCGCCTTTCTGGCGTTTCTCCGCAAGAAGTCCCTGAGCTCATCAGAAAGTTGGTAGCGGCGGGGGTCGACATCTATGAAATTGCCTTCCAGCAAAGTGATCTGGAGCAACTATTTATCGAACTAAACCAGCAGGAGGCATGAGCAATACTACTCGACGTCATTCGCTTCCGCTGTTTCGAAGCGAGATCATCAAGCTCAAGCGTAGCCCAGTCTGGTATTTACTGGCGCTTTGCACTTTGCTTACTGCTACTGGAGTTTTCATGGGGCATTTGCTAGATGCCCACAATGTGGTAAAGCTTAATATAGATCCCTGGGAGCGCTACTTCGATGCTACGCTGGCCATATTCAACCTCTTTATTGTGGTACCGTACACCGTTCTGCTTGTAAGTGCATTGATTTTTATTGAGCAGCGGGCCAATGCCTGGAAATACCTGTACACCCTACCCTATCGGGGTGGGCAGTTCTACATAACGAAGTGGCTGACCATGGTTTTCTTATACCTCTGTAGCATCGCCATATTGATGTGTGGGGTGGTACTATCAGCTTATCTTTTGAACACATTCCGGCCAGAATACGAATTCAACTACTACCAACCTGATGTGCGCTATTTGCTTAGTGAAATGCGGCATTTCTTCTTGGCAAGCCTGGGTTTGATTAGCTGGCAATACTGGTTGTCGCTGCGTTTCAAAAACATTCTAGTTCCGCTGGGAATTGGCGTATTCGGATTCGTACTGGGTATCATCATGTCCGTCACCGGGCAGAAGTTGGCATTGTACCTCCCCTACTCTCTTCCTATGATTGTGAGAGACTTTGATATGTTTCGCAATGAATATATCCAAGAGTCGGCAATTCCTGGACTGAGTAATGTGGAGATGCACAGCCTAGTCATAGCCCTGTTTTTCTTACTTCTAGGATATTGGCAAGAACAACGGCGGCAGGTTAGCTAGTAGGTAGCAACGCCAGGATATCCCTGTTTTCCAGGATTTCTTCCGCGGATGCGCCGGCAACGCCAACCTCAAACATCCCTTGTGCTAACTCGGTAGATTTGATGCTAGCATTGTTACCCATTAGGCGAATGAGTGGATACAACGCCCTGGAAATGCGATAACTCAAATTAGGCTCGTCTCTAGGAGTTACTGGATAAATATAGCCTGGTCGGAAGGTGTGAAAAGCTTGGAAACCAACCGCAGAAAGCAGATTCTCAACGACACCTTTGTCTTTAGCAAACATGAATCGACTCTTTTCCGTACGATCGGCTCCGGCTCCACTCAATAGGCAGAATATTGCTTGCGGAGAGTGTGCATGTAGATGTTTCGCAAAAGCCATGGGAATATCAACCGTGATCCGGCGGAATTCATCTCTTGCTACAGCACCTGTGTATACACCAATGCAAAACAAGACTGCATCAACATCCTGAAAACCAACAGGGTCTGGCTCATAATTAAGTAAGTCTGGCACGATCAACTCTTGGAGTTTTTCATGCTCCGTTCCGCTCGGCCGGCGCACGATGCTAATCACTTGATCGACTTGATCACTAGCCAGACATAGCTCCTGAGCGATTCCTCCAACCATACCGGTAGCACCGGTGATAATGACCTTCTTACCCATAGTTAACTTTTCTGCGATTCATGCCTTAGTATTGCGCAGAAAATAAAATGCGATTCTCTATTTCACAATAGATAAATAAGTGGTTCATTTTAAACGTTTTAGCTATTTGAAAAATGTAGAAAGAATCGCATTTTATTTTCGTGCTGTTCCTTAGTTAGGGCCAAGATAGTAGAACTCGCTGGGAATTTATGGCAAAGTCGATACTGCCATTACCGGCTATCCCGCAACAACCAAGCGACCTTGATCTTTCGCCTCAAGTGCACTGCTACTTTCTTGCAAGAAACTGTCTACTGCTTTTGCAGCCTCCCGCCCCTCACTGATGGCCCAAACCACCAAGCTTTGCCCACGGCGCATATCTCCAGCAGCAAACACTTTAGGCACACTGGTCTGGTAGTTATTGGCCAGTACGTTGCCACGGCCATCGAGTTCCAAACCTAGCTGCTCCAACATGCCTTTTTTCTGCGGGTGCACGAAGCCTGCAGCAATCAATAGTAAGTCGCAAGGCCAGGTCTTTTCCGTTCCTTTTTGTGGCACTAAGTTCATGCGGCCTGTTGCTGGGTCTTTGTCCCAGATTACCCGGACTGTCTTAATTGCTTTGATGTGACCATCCTCATCACCGACCACTTCTTTGGTCATGAGCGCCCATTCACGTTCACAGCCTTCTTCGTGGCTAGTCGACGTACGCAGTACGAGTGGCCAATTTGGCCAGTTATTTGGCGCACGATCAAGGGCTGGCTTGTTCATGATTTCAATCTGGGTGATGCTCTTAGCACCATGCCTATTGGAAGTACCCACGCAGTCAGCTCCCGTGTCTCCACCACCGATCACGACGATGTGTTTTCCAGTAGCGAGAATAGGTGATTCCGTGCTCAGGTCGATGCCTGCAACCCGCTTATTGTTTTGCTTCAAAAAATCCATCGCAAAATGAACGCCTTGTAGTTCACGACCTGGAATATCAAGATCGCGAGGAACGGTAGAACCACCACAAAGTACTACTGCATCGAAATTAGCCAAGAGATGCCCAACAGGAATATTGTCGCCCACATTGGCATTCGTCTGGAAACGCACGCCGGCAGCTTCCATCACTGCCAAACGGCGATCGATCACCGACTTTTCCAACTTGAAATCAGGGATACCATAGCGTAGTAGGCCGCCGATTGCATCATCACGTTCGAAGACCGTCACGGTATGGCCAGCACGGTTCAATTGATCGGCCGCCGCCAATCCTGCAGGTCCACTACCGACAACAGCTACTTGCTTGCCAGTGCGGCTTCTAGGTGGATTTGGGCGCACATATCCCTGGGCGAAAGCCATTTCGGCGATGCTCTTCTCGATATGCTCGATCGCTACCGGTGGTTGATTAATTCCCAATACGCAAGCCGCCTCGCAAGGAGCCGGACAGATTCGTCCCGTAAACTCGGGGAAATTATTAGTGGAACTCAGTATTTCAAAGGCCTGCTTCCAGTCTTCCTGGTAGACGGCATCATTGAATTCAGGGATTACATTACCGAGCGGACAACCATTATGACAAAAAGGTACCCCACAGTCCATACAGCGGGATGCTTGTTCTTTGGTTTGCTCCTCGGAAAAATCTTGGTATAACTCTTTGTAGTCGCGCTTACGTTCTTCTACTGGGCGCAATTCTGGTAATGCTCTATTATGCTTTAGAAATCCTCTAGGATCAGCCATGGATATCAATTTTTGTTAAGTACTGAAATGGGGTCTTCGATGCTTCCATCAGGAGCGATTAAGCCGTAGGTGCAACTTTCACACCGATATTGGGTTTTTCGTCCTTGCGTTCCAATACGGCTTTGTAATCTCTCGGCATCACCTTAATGAACTGCTGCTGGGTCTCCTCCCAATTGTTGAGCATCTCCAAAGCAAGCTTACTTGAAGTATAAGCGAAGTGGTTGCGCAACATCTGACGAAGCAATTGCAAGTCGTCTTCATTCAATGCTTCCAGCTCGACCATTTCATCGTTCAAACGCTGCTTGAAGGAGTTATCGGCATCATGGATATAAGCCATTCCACCACTCATCCCGGCAGCAAAGTTTTTACCGGTTTTACCCAGTACAACTACTAAACCACCAGTCATGTATTCACATCCGTGATCGCCAATTCCTTCTACTACCGTTTTCACACCCGAGTTACGAACAGCAAAGCGCTCCCCCGCCATTCCTTTGATGTAGGCCTCACCATCCGTAGCACCGTAGAATGCTACATTTCCGATGATGATATTCTCAGCTGGATCAAAGGTGGCTTCCCGGTCTGGCACCACAATCAGGCGGCCGCCGGAGAGTCCTTTTCCGAAGTAATCGTTTGCTTCTCCTTCCAGTGTAAATTCTAGTCCAGCTGCTCCGAAGGCACCAAAGCTTTGACCGGCGCTTCCGCGGAAACGATATTGGATACTTGCATCTGGCAGGCCTTCGCCTAACCACTGCTTGCTGATTTCGCAGGAAAGCATTGTTCCTACTGCACGATCAGTGTTCTTAATCGGGAAGGATCCAGAAACTCGTTGGGCAGCTGTTAGCGCCGGTTGCGCATGGTTAATCAATTCTCGATCAAGTATTTGGTCAATACCGTGATCTTGTGGAACCTTCTTGTACTGGCCCACTTCATCACCTACTGGTTCCTTGTACAGGAGTGGACGCAAATCCAACTCTCTGTACTTCCAGTAAGCAATGTCTTTATTCACCTTCAGCCGATCTACGTGTCCTACCATTTCGTTTACGGTACGGAAACCGAGCTCGGCCATAATGCCTCGTAAATCTTCCGCCAGGAAGCGGAAGAAGTTGATCACGTGTTCCGGCTTACCGGTAAATCGCTTCCGCAGATCCGGATTTTGAGTAGCAATACCCACTGGGCAGGTATTTACATGGCACTTCCGCATCATAATGCAGCCCTCTACTACCAAGGCAGCAGTAGCTACACCCCATTCCTCTGCACCTAGTAAAGTAGCGATAGCCAGGTCACGGCCAGTACGTAGCTGTCCATCCGTTTGTAGCGTTACTCGGTCGCGTAGTTGATTCTTGACCAGGGTCTGATGACTTTCCGCCAATCCAAGTTCCCAGGGGAGGCCCGCATGGCGAATGGAGGAAAGCGGTGAGGCACCGGTTCCACCGTCGTAGCCTGAGATTAGAATGGCATCCGCATGGGCTTTAGCCACTCCGCTGGCGATAATACCTACTCCGGCTTTCGATACCAGTTTTACATTGATGCGTGCCTCTCGATTGGCATTCTTCAAATCGAAAATCAACTGAGCAAGGTCCTCAATGGAATAGATATCGTGATGAGGAGGGGGAGAGATCAAGCCCACACCAGGAGTTGAATGCCTTACCCGACCAATCCGGTCATCAACTTTATGCCCAGGTAGTTGGCCTCCCTCACCGGGCTTAGCCCCTTGAGCCATCTTGATTTGCAATTCTGATGCCTGACTTAGATAATGACTGGTAACGCCAAACCGGCCAGAAGCCACCTGCTTGGTAGCAGAGTTCAGGTTGTTGCCATCTTTATCTGGTTGGTAGCGAACTTCATCCTCCCCACCTTCTCCAGAATTACTACGACCACCGATACGGTTCATCGCAATAGCCAGTGTAGTATGCGCTTCCCACGAAATAGAACCAAAAGACATGGCGCCAGTCGCAAAGCGCGTCATTATTTTTTCTGCAGATTCAACCTGATCCAAAGGGATTGGTGCTCCTTTACGGAATGCCAGCAAACCGCGTAGGGTTAGTGCCTTTTCGGACTGATTGTTGATTTCTGCCGCGTATTTCTGGTAAGCCTCAAAGTCGTTGGTACGCGCAGCTACTTGCAGGTAATGAATACTCTTCGGGTTGAAGAGGTGGGCCTCACCACGTCGCTTCCACTGGTAAACGCCTCCAACTTCCAGTTGAGGATTTGGTAATGCCTGTTGCGGATAAGCTAATTCATGGCGTACCAAACTTTCACTGGCAATACCATTAAATCCAACTCCCTCAATCCTACTAACGGTACCCGTAAAGCAATGATCCACCACTTCCTTATTCACACCTAGTGCTTCGAAGATCTGCGCACCCTGGTAAGACTGCAAAGTGGAGATGCCGATTTTCGACATGATCTTCAACAAGCCTTTACCGACAGCCTTATTGTAGACACCAATGTAGTAGTCCCGTTCTTTCGATTCATCGAAAACGCCGTGATGGTACAAATCAGAAATTGTGGCGTAGGTCAAATATGGGTTGATTGCGCTAGCACCATAACCGATTAAGGTAGCGTAGTGGTGCGTCTCGCGTACATCACCAGCTTCCACGACCAGCGATGTTTGGGCACGCAATCCCGTTCGTACTAAGTGATGGTGAATCGCTCCCGTAGCCAGCAAACTCGGAATCGGAGCGTGGTAGGCATCCGCTTGTCGATCACTGATTACCAGGATGTTGTGTCCATTACGAACCAGATCTTCGGCCATCGCGCAGATATGATCGATAGCGGCTTTCAAACGGCCTGCTTGTCCACCTACTTTGAAAATGGCATCAACGATTCCCGTACGATAGTGCTGATGGTGTAACTGCTTGATCTTGGCTACTTCGGCATTCGTGAGCAGCGGTCGGTCAAGGTGAATGAAGCGAGCTCGTTCAGGTTTGATATCCAATACATTGTCCGCTCCTCCCAACATCGCGAACAGCGACATCACCGAACGTTCCCGAATTGGATCAATCGGAGGGTTAGTCACCTGTGCGAAGAGCTGCTTAAAGTAGTTGCTCAAATGTTGCGACTGCTGAGATAAGCAAGCTAAGGGGATATCCGCTCCCATAGAACCAATGGGATCCTTTCCGACCGCAATCATTGGCTCGATAATCACTTTGATATCCTCCTTGGTGAAGCCGTGTAGCTGTTGTAGTCGAAACAGCGTCTTCTTATCTAGAGATGTGCTGGGGCGTTCGTGTAGCGGCAAATCCTCCAACGTAACGCGATTGGCGTCCAGCCACTCGCGATATGGTAGTCGGCGACAAATGGTTTCCTTGAGTTCTTCATCACCGATCACACGGTGTTCTTGAAGGTCAGCAATGAGAATACGTCCTGGCTGTAGACGCCCCTTCAGAATAACTTTTGACTGATCCACTGGCAAAGCGCCAGCCTCGGAAGCGACAATCAGGCGATTATCTTCCGTCAAGCAGTAGCGCGATGGACGAAGACCATTCCGGTCTAATGTTGCTCCTACCAGGATGCCGTCGGTAAAGCAAATGCTCGCCGGACCATCCCAAGGCTCCATCATGGTCTTGTGATACTCGTAGAAGGACTTTTTGAAGTCTGGCATTTCGTCATCATTTTGCCAGGCCTCTGGAATCATCATCATTAGTGCATGCGGCAGGCTGAAACCATTCAGCACTAAGAATTCCAATACATTATCAAAGTTACCCGAGTCGGATAGGGAGTTTCCACAGACCGGCAGAAGCTTTTCGAGTTCATCCTTGGTGAACTTATTGGATTTTAAGAGGCTCTCCTTACTCTTCCACCAGTTCAAATTGCCTTTCACAGTGTTGATCTCACCGTTGTGGGCAATCATCCGGAATGGCTGTGCGAGCTTCCACTTCGGAAGGGTATTGGTTGAGAAACGAGAGTGTACTAAAGCGATGGCTGTCTTACACCGCACATCTTGCAGGTCCGGAAAGTACGGTCGCAACTGCCAGGTGGTTAGCTGGCCTTTATAAACTACCGTTTTGTAGGAGAAGGAAGCGATATAGAAATGATCCTTCGTCTGCGGATAGGTGATATGAATATTGTGGACAGCATATTTACGAAGCACATACAAACGGCGCTCCAGTGCATCCGGTGCCATTGGCTCCTTGGGGGTCACGAACACTTGCTCCATACGTGGCTCAACGGACCGAGAAGTAGGGCCTACTTCTTCATTGTCGGTAGCGACTTTGCGATAGCCAAGGCGAACTAGACCTAACTCATCGATGTAATCATCAAAAAGGAAGCGACACTGTTCACTCAGGTGTTTGTCCGCAGGGAAGAACACCATCCCTACTCCGTATTCACCGAAGGCAGGGAGATCGAATCCATTCTCTTTACACTTATCTACTAGAAACTCATGGGGAAGTTGAATAAGGATACCCGCACCATCTCCGGAATTTGGTTCGCAGCCACAGGCTCCGCGGTGCTCCATATTTACAAGCATGCTTAGCGCATCCTCAATAAGATCGTGGGTGGGAACTCCGTCTAGATTGGCAATCAACCCGGTACCACAGGCATCGGATTCTAATTCTGGGCAGTACAAGCTTTGTGTGTGCTCCTGTTGCTCGCCAGGAACTTGTTCTTGGTCGTAGTTTTGTTCTTGCATAGACAGCCTTATAGTTGGCGGTCTTATCTGGTGGTGGGCACCGAAGGGTGTGATCGTTGGTTGAGACCACCTTTATCGGAGCTAATAAAAATATAACCGGTTTTTTGAAAAACTCTCAATGAAAGCCTCCATTAGCTGCAGGATCTACAAACCTCATCGCTAACTCTACTACAGAAGAGACAGCGGAAAACAAATTGGTTTTGATTCAAAAAAGGGAGGAAAAAATCGTTCCGCCACTAAATCAGCACAAGAAAAAAAGGACCAATACGTATTTCAACAAATGAATATTTGGTTTCAAAAAAAGAAGACCAGAAAAGGTGTTCGGTGATTAGAACTCCTTTTCTGGCTTTTTCTTACGGTCTCTAAAATTTTGAATAGACTATGAACTGCTTCGCAAGAACTCCGCAGGATTCAAGCGAGCTGCTCGAATGGTCTGGTAACTAATGGTGCCAATTGCAATCAAAATCGAAATGACAGCTGCGGTAAGGAAAATGGGCCAATCCAGTTCGATTCCATAGCTAAAATCGGCCAACCAGGCCTTCATGGTGTACCAGGAAACTGGCAATCCTATGAGCAGGGCTACCAACACCAGAATCAAGTAGTCTTTGCTGAGCAATCCAATGATTCCCAGGGTCGACGCCCCCAATACTTTAGCTCATGAACACAGCCCGTGTGCGGAAAACATCTTCGTACATACTGGCAAACTCCTGATCCAGAAAGGTGTATTGGAAAGCCTGATGCGGCACGAAGCGGCTCCAAGTATCCTCTAATTGCCCAATCAATTGATCCATTTCATTCGCACTGGCCTTTACTGAGATCATGTACGGACTTTCTTCTAAGACCAAGCAGACCGGCAGAATCTCGTCTCGTAGTGACATCCAGTGGAAGTCTTTAACGACACCAATGATATTCCAGTCAGGACCATTGTTCAACTGCCTTCCCAGTGGATCATCATAGCCGAGTTGACGAGCCATTGCCTCGTTAATGATCATTGCGGTAGAATCTGTAGACATCTCCCTGGAGAAATCACGCCCGTGTACGATTTCCATCCCCAGGGTGTTGATATACTCATGATCCACCAGCCAAAACTGTCCAATTACCTGTTCGTCATTATCAACTCTAAATCGATTGCTATTACGTTGTGTACCATCAATGGGTAGGTAATCACCGACACTGACGGATTGCACTAGCGGTAAGCGTTGGATTTCTTCTTTAAAGGCTCCTACCCTATCTCCTAGCGTATTAGCGCCTTGCAGAATGACAACTTGGTCCTTATCAAAACCGAGTTTCTTGTTTAGGATAAATTCCATCTGCTGATACACCACCAGTGTACCGACAATGAGAATAACGGAGGTAGCAAACTGAAAGACAACCAAAGCGTTGCGCAAACTACTACTTTTGGCGCCTCGACTAAGATGACCACGGAGCACATCAATAGGTTTGAAAGTAGATAGGAATAGGGCTGGATACGCTCCAGCAATGACGCCTAGGACTATTCCGCCCAGCGCCGCTACTGGTAAGAACCACCAGGCTAGCCAAGGTAGCGTCAATTGTTTATCCGCTAATTGATTGAATGCTGGAAGCAGTAAACTTGCCAGTACTACCCCAAGAACGAGCGCCAAGGCACTAACCAGCACAGATTCTGTGAGGAATTGTTGGACCAACTGGCGGCGCTGCGAACCAACCACTTTACGCATACCTACCTCACGGGCCCGGTTAGCAGACTTAGCGGTAGATAAATTGACAAAATTGATAATAGCTAGTGCCAGAATAAATAAAACTATGGCTCCTAGTAAGCGAACGAAGCGGATATCACCATGTGGGAGCAAATCCATTACACCACCAGACTTGAGATAAATATCCTGTATCGGTTGGAGGCCAAAACTCATATTATTGGCCTCATCTTCGGCATCCTTTACACCCTCGGCAATCATACTCGGCAAATAGTACCGATCAATGAGCGAAAGTAGTTTGGTTTCCAGCTGCTGCGTACTGGCACCTTCCTCCAGGCGTACATAAGTGTGGTAGTTGTTGGCACGCCAATAGGATTGCTCTCCTTCCCAAAATTCTACGCCAGACAGCGTCACCAAAAAATCAATGGGCGCGAGGTGCGAATGATCAGGAATATTTGCCATCACCCCACTAATGCGGTACGGATTCTCAAGCTCGTCATTAATAATCAGCATCTTCCCCAGTGGGTCTTCACCAGGGAAATACTGCTTAGCCTTGCGTTCCGAAATGACGATGGTGAGTGGTTCGACCAAAGCTTGGTCCTGATCCCCCTGTACAATGGGTATTTCCAAAACATCTAACAGCTCTGGATCGGCGAGAATAAAGCCGGCTTCGAAGAAATTCTCCTGTTGATCAGCACGACGAAGCGTATTACTTCCACCGCCGAATAAACCGCCGGGGCTTATTCTGGCAGCAGCCTCCACTTCGGGAAAATCAGCTAACAATGCCTCCGCTAAGGGCGCAGGAAAGAAAACATTACTCTGCCAGGAGTCGGGCAAACTTTCATTGTGTGCCAGCATTCGGTATAGCCGGTCGCCATCCTGGTAATGTTGATCGTAGCTGGTTTCGTCCTTGATGTACAAGGAGATCAACAAACAGGCAGCCATTCCCAGCGCAAAGCCGCCAAGCTTGATGAAGGTAAAGACCTTCTGTTTAAGCATCTGCCGAAAGGCGATGCGTACATTGATTTTTAACATGTCGGGTGAAATTAAAAGGTCAAAATTCTTAACAGTCGATAGTCGGAAAGAGCGTAAAACATCCCAGGTGAAGCGTCGGCGGGCACGTTTAGATCCCCACTTTGCTTCACGCATTTCATACAGTTCATAAATATCTCCCTGGATTTCCTCCAGTAGGTCCGGGTGGCAAAACCACTCTAAGAACCGATCGGCCCAACGAGGAGGCCCAGCGGGTGGCCGGTTCATGAGAAACTCAGGTTAGTACCGAGATTCGGCAGACGGCCCCAGAGCTGATTGCGTATTGTACGGATCTCCACAAGTGCAGCCTCTCCTTCTTGGGTAATCGTAAACAAACGCTTACGCCGTCCCCCTCTTGAACTAGTGGCTTCGCTCCAATCAGAACGAACAAAGCCTTTCTTCTCCAGGCGTCGTAAGGCGGCGTGTACTGCACTGATATTCACGCTACGTCCTGCTTCCGTCTCCAAAGCCTCCATCACGGAAATACCATAAGCTTGACCAGCCTGAACGGCAACAAACAAGAGCACCAGCTCCTCAAATTCGCCTAAATATTTGCGTCCCATATCGTGCGTATTAAGCTACACTCATTTGGTTTACAAAAGTAAAAGTAATCTATTTCTTTCACTTTTGCAAACATAATCATCATTGCCGGTGCTGATCGTAATCAAGAGTGCTTTCAATAAACCAGTTACAGGCCCTGCCGTTAAGAGGGAAACCATTCAGCAATGAAGACAAAACAATGCCATACTTGTGGAAAGCAGGAGACCGTGATGTTCCGGGTGCAGATTCAAAAGGGTAAGACTTGGATATTTGTGTGCGAAAGCTGTTGCAAACAACATCAAAAAGGCAGCTACTATCGCTATGGCGGCACTTGGAAGGGGTACCGACACTAGTTCACTTCTCCGATCTTTCCTAAAATCAAGAAAGCCCCAAGTCCACATTTCCTTGACAACCAAGGCCGTAAAACTTTCTGCACATCTGGAAACTATTTTTTCTATAAAATCATTTTGGAAATAGGTGACTATAACTATCTTTGCAGCCGCTCCGCAAAAGAAGCGAAAGCGCTAAGAGTAGTGGAGCCTTTAGAACACAATGTGAAGTTCAACCGGAGGAATGGCAGAGCGGTTGAATGCACTGGTCTTGAAAACCAGCGTACCGAGAGGTACCGGGGGTTCGAATCCCTCTTCCTCCGCACACGCCCGTCAGAGTTCCAAATAGAATAAGGAACGAAGACGGGCTTTTTTATTTGTACCAATCGCTACCTAACAGCCGCCTCTCCCCTACTCAAAACATGCCTCCGCAAATTCCAGCTCCTACCAGGAAGTAGACTCCGGCAAGAATCAATAAGGTCTTACTGGTCTTCGGCTTACGTTCTTTTAACCTCAGGCCAATAACTAACATAATGATGGCTGGTAGATGCAGTACCAGGTAAACTACGATGACCAGTGGTAGCAGGTTGCCGACTTCTAGTAACATGAGCTTGATTTTTGCAGTTCTTCCAAGGTTGCCATGCGATGGTCCCGGTAAAGAAGGTTCATGGTTTCGAAAGGGATCATGCGATTGTCCTTACTGACGATATGTACACAAGATTTCTTCACCGCTCGCACATCGAAGTTATAAGCGTCCATAAACTGCATGATAATCACTCGAAAGAGGTTATCATAGCTTAGACCAGGCGCTTTCACTTGTGGAAGACAGCAAAGGATAGATTGCAGGTTTTCATCGGCCTTTTCGACACCATTGGCCGTACTGAAAAGGGATAGCATTTTCTCTTGTAGCCCCTCATCCTGTTCGTACACAATCGTATTCCTACTATTATCCAGTAACTCCGCCGGGTTGATGTAGCGCGTGAGCGGTGCAACATCTTCTCCGATCTTGAGGGCGTAGCCCATCACCAAGGCATCCGGATTGCAAGGAACCGGGATTAAATCATCTGCTTCAAAAATCGAATTCTGCTCCAGTATTTTACGCCGGACCTCGGTCAAGGTAATGCGATCCGTTTGGTGATTGAAATTCTCCAGTCGCCCGGCAATTTGAGTGGGTTGGAAGGTCACACCACGTACACATTTCTGGCGTAGGCCAAAGTCAATAATTTGGCCAAGCTCATCATCATTCAGGTGCTTTTGTACCGTTACCACCAGGGTGGTTGACAAGTTTAACCTGTTAAGATGTTCTAGGGCAAGTTCGCGGATAGAATTGAGTGATGCCCCTCTCATTTGTTCCAATACCGAATCTCTAAAGGAGTCAAACTGAAGATAGATTTCGAAATCAGGCGCATAAGAAGCTAAGCGTTCAGCAAACGTAAAGTCTTTGGCTATCCTGATCCCGTTGGTGTTCACCATCAGATGGCGGATCGGCAGGGTCTTGGCGTAATCCAATATCTCGAAGAACTCCGGGTGAATGGTTGGCTCTCCGCCACTTATTTGCACCACATCTGGTTCTATCTCATTGCGTACTACCGTATCCAGCATCTCCTTTACCTCCTCGAATGTCCGATGCCGTCCGTAAGTCGGTGAGGATCCAGCATAGCATGTGGGACAAGCTAGATTACAGCGATCTGTGATCTCCACTACCGTTAAGCAGCTGTGTTGCTCATGATCCGGACACAAACCACAATCATATGGGCAACCATAGTGCGTCTCCGTATTGAAGCGATAGGGTGTTTCGGATGGTTTGTTGTAATTCCTGATCTTCTGGTAATACTCAGCATCATCCGCGATAAGCACTTTCGAACGACCATGTTCAGGGCATCGCTTCAGCATAAATACCTGATTGTCCTGGAAGACGATCTTCGCCTCCACTCGTTTGAGGCAACGTGGACAGAGGCTCAGGGTAAAATCATAATAGGTGTAATCTCTGACTGGCATGCTTGAAGAACTCGTATATGCTTCGGTGATAATAGATCCAACAAACCACACAAAGCCATTGAATAGAACTTAGGCTTCCAATGAAAAAGATATTTGGCTTGATGAATTCAATCAGGAATCGGAAGCCAAAGTACAGGATCATAAACAACTGAAATACCTTTCCATCTGGAAGCTGCTGGCTTCTAAAGATAAGCGTCAAGATCCAGAATAAGGCCAGAAGAAATATGATTTCGTAAAGCGCGATTGGATGACGGAGCAAGCCATCGCCCAAATCCATAGCGAGAAAGAAGCTCGTTGTGCTACCGTAGGTGAACTCGTTAATACCACTCAGAAAACAGCCAATCCTACCAATAATTATTCCCAAGATAATCGGTAGGGTAAATAAGTCGCCAGAGCGCTGTTTCTCGCCGATCAGGTATTTACTGAACTCTACACCGAGCAAACCTCCGAACAGGCCTCCCATAATAGTCTTAGTGTTCAATACCTTCACTAAAATAGCAGCACTGTCTATGGCAATTGGATGTTCCAGGTAACCCATCAGGCGCGAGCCAATCAAGGCACCGAAAATAGCACCGAGGATAATGGAAAGCCGATTAGCGGAAGTGATTTTATCGGAACTGCGCTTACGGGGATACACGTAATAGCGGAAGGCCACAAAAAAGGCAGTATACTCGAGGATCAAGTGAACATTGATCGCATGTCCTGCTACTGTCGGCTCAAATGGAATAGTCCAGTCCACATCACATTTTCACCAAAGATCGCAGAAAAAGCCAGATGGTGTTCGCTAGGCACTGGCGAACTGCGTTGTCAGTACAGATTCACGTTTACACGGCTTCGCCACATAGTGGGCACTGCCGCAAGCGCAATTAGCCTCATGCGCGAATGCCTCTGACAGCTATCGGAAGAGCGCTACCTGCCGGGTGTGGAAGGCAGCAGCCTATAAGTTTTGAAGGAACACTAGTACCGGAGACCCTCCGAAGGTACCTTTTCTAAATGCACATCACCGAAGGTGACGCTCACGGTGATCATTGGATAGGTCTCACCACGCTGGGGCTTAATCTGGACCTTTTGCACCTCTGGTGTGTCCTCTAATGCCATTAGACGCAGGTTCTCTGGTGCATCGACCTTACCATGGGTAGCGGTTAATGTATATCCAAATAGGTCAGGATTATCTCCGTAGAGATATACCTCAGATTTTTCTGCGCTAATATCCAAGCCTAGTAGACCTGTAGTAGGTTGTAGCTTAAGGATACCGTACTGTGCGTTGATCTGGTAGTTACCCGCAATCTCATACAATGTCACATCAGAACGCCGAGCATTGATCGTCACGTTCCCATCGATCTTTTCGCCGATGATATCACCGAAGCGAGTGCGAATGTCCAATAGACCCTTGACGTTATCGATATCAATCTGACTGTACTCACCGAAAATTCGGAGGCGGTTGGTAAGGTTGGATATATTGGCTGCTCCGAAGTAGTTCTTCACGTAAACCGGGCAGTCTTCCGGCAAGGTGATATAGTATACAACCGAGAGGATAGACTCTGTCTGTTCGTTACCACCAAAGCGGTAATTGCGCAAGTAGACCTTATTACGGATACGTTCAGCGACGAAGTTCACCGTCTCCAGGTCCGCCTCAGCAATGTCTTTCTCAGGGTGCTTAGCGGAGATTTCTAGACGCAGCCCGATCTCACGCTTCTCCCAGGTTTCTACGAAGATCTCAGCCTTTTGGCCTTCCACATTCACCTCGTAGCCATCCTGGTAATTGAATGTCTTTTCGATGATCTTCGTGACCACCTGTACCACTTCTTGCGCCGGTAATTGGATTGTGCAGGCCAGCAAAATCATGGCCAACAAATAATGCCGCATGTAGTCTAGTATGTTAGGTTAGATTTGTTCAATTATCTGCCGATAGATATCTGTACGCTCCCGCTCAATATCAGCCATTTGGCGGATTAGTTGAGGATCTTGGCCGTAAGATACTAACATGGCTTCTACATCTTGATGAGCAGTACTTAACTCCTCATACTCCAATCTGAGTTTGTTAATGGTTGGATCATTTACACCCGACAGGATATCTTCCAGCTGAGCAAAGGTACTCTCATCTGAATTCCAGTCCATTTCGAGCTTAAACTCTTGTACTGTTTCCTGGGCGTATTGCATATGTACGGTCGGTCCTGGCTCGTAGAATAGCCAAGCCGCCGTGCTGAGCAATAGCGCCCCGACTGCAGCCCAACCCAGGACTTGACGACGACGTACAACCCGGAGCTTACGCCGAGAATCGTCATCATCCAGCATCTTCGTCAGGCGATTCCAAACGCCAACTGGAGGGATGTGCGCAGGCAACTTGCCTACCGCCTCCTTCAGCACTTCTTCAGAATCACCTTCCTGCTCAAGCCCATCGGCAATGTTATCCCATAGTTCTTCAGGAGGAACATAGGATGGCATTTGATCCAGGGCCTTGCGTAAAATATCTTTATTGTGTTCAAACATCATGTTCGTTCCAATTCAGTTTAGTGATCGTTAGCCAATTAATTGCCTGTTGCTTAACGATACTTCTCTAGACTCTTGCGTAATTTTTTCTTTGCGTAGAACAACTGAGATTTAGAAGTTCCTACTGAGATATCTAATATTTCAGCTACCTCTTTATGAGAGTACCCTTCTACCTCAATCATTACAAATACCGAACGATAACCGGCCGGTAAAGCCTGAATTGCCTTTTCTAAGTAGTCGGCGTCCAGGTGATGTCCCCAGTCAATGATCTGATCTTTTTGATGATGATCCTCCAGGCTTTCCATCTTAATCTCCCGCCGAATACGCGACAAAGCCGTACGTACCACAATCGTCTTAATCCATGCGCCCAGGGTTGATTCCCGGCGAAAGCTGGATAGGTGTCGGAAGACTTTGATAAAAGCTTCTTGCAAAACATCATTGGCTAGCTCAAAATCCGACGTTATTCGGTAGGCAGCCGTGTACATTGCACGAGAGTAGCGATCGTAGAGCTCCTTCTGAGCCAAACGATTGCCTTCCATGCAGGCATCAATCAGTTCTGATTCGGTCATAGTGGCCGTAGTCATCATCAGTCAGTGTTAGTCTCAAAATACCACTAGCAGAAGAACTTTGAGTAGTGAACCATCGTGGTTAAGCACCTCTGCTGGGCAAAGTACCGATTGCCCTAGTTATTATTCCACTTTTGAGCTTAATTCTTTCAAGCAAAAACACCCGGGTGTAGGGTCATATCGTGGTTCAAATCAGGCAATTAACCTTGGCAGTTCTTTCAAGGCTCACACGAACCACTGTGGGTTCTCCTAAAGGATCCTACTCAGGACAAAGGTGTGAGATTTGATTTTACTGCAAAAGCACTGTTGCCTTAGTGGTACTGGTTTAAAGAGCCAGATTTTTGTAAAACGGTTGTATATTGGGAAAAATTCTTCCCACACAGCACATTACTGCTTCTTTAGTTGTCCTAACATCACTACCGGCTTCCCCAAAGACCAGCAAAGGTTCTAATACTTCATGAAGAACAATGTCTTTACTTGGTCCATAACCGTAGCGTTAGCGGGCTTCCTCTTTGGTTTCGATACAATCGTAATTAATGGTGCCGATAAGCCGGTGCAAGCACTTTGGCAAACCAGCGATTGGTTTCACAGTACGTTTATCATGTCCATGGCCCTGTGGGGTACGGTCATTGGTGCCTTGTTTGGCGGGATTCCTACCAAGAAACTGGGTAGGAAGAAAACGCTCTTCTGGATTGGCATACTGTACTTAGTCTCCGCCTTGGGCTCTTCTATGGCACCTGATCCGACTATGTTTTCCTTTTTCCGCTTCCTTGGTGGACTAGGCGTAGGCGCGTCTTCGGTAGCTGCCCCCGTATACATCTCAGAAATTGCACCAACCGACAAACGAGGACGCTTAGTAGCGCTCTACCAATTTAATATCGTTTTCGGTATTCTCATAGCGTTTCTTTCTAACTATCTCATTGGCCAGTATCTGCCTGAGACCACGGCCTGGCGTTGGATGCTAGGTATTGAAGCCCTACCTGCTGCTATCTATAGCCTTGTAGTGATAGGGGTATCTGAAAGCCCCAGGTGGCTCTTGCTCGAACGCAAGGACGAAGCTGCTGGCCGGGAGGTGCTTGAAAAAATTTATGGCGACCCAGCCGCAGTTGACGCTGCCGTTGCAGCAATTGAAGCTTCTGTTGAAGAAGAGGGCTCAACGGAGAGCAGTGCCAGCTTTTTCTCTGGCAAGTACAATTGGCCTATTACCCTGGCCTTTTTACTGGCGCTATTCAATCAGTTGTCAGGCATAAACTTTGTGCTCTACTACGCCACCCGCATTATGGAAGAGGCAGGAATGACTGCCGCTACTGCCAGAGCCTCTGGTATCTGGTTAGGACTGGTCAATTTCCTCTTCACTTTTGCCGGCTTGTATCTCATCGATCGGATGGGGCGTCGTTCACTCATGTACATTGGCTCAATTGGCTACATATTCTTCCTTTCCATGGTTTCCTACGCCTTCTTCTCTGGTGCTACTGGGTGGGTTGTAGCCATGATTTGTGGCTTCATTGCTTCTCACGCTGTTGGACAGGGCGCAGTTATTTGGGTCTTTATCTCAGAGATCTTTCCCAATAAGGTCCGAGATTTTGGCATGGCCTGGGGTTCTGGCACGCACTGGGTATTTGCGGCCATCATAACGATGATCACCTTACCCGCTACCAAGGCATTTTCAGAAGGTACTGTATTTGCCTTCTTTGCCTTCTGTATGGTACTCCAACTGTTGTTCGTCCGATTCCTTATGCCGGAAACGAAGGGGGTTTCCCTGGAAGAACTGCAGCAGAAACTTTTAAAGAAATAGATCTTTCAAACACTCATCATCATGTTCACCAAAAACTTCCTGTTAATACTTGTACTCTGTACATTCGCAGCTTCCTGTACAAACGATACGGACATGACAGAAGCGAATACCACTACCTATCAGGAACAACACCGACCTCAGCTCCACTTTACCCCCGAAAGTAAGTGGATGAACGACCCTAATGGAATGGTCTTCTATGAGGACGAGTACCATTTGTTCTACCAATACTACCCCGATAGCACGGTCTGGGGGCCAATGCATTGGGGCCATTCAGTTAGTAAAGACCTCATCACTTGGGAACATTTACCCATCGCACTCTATCCGGATGAGCTTGGAATCATCTGTTCTGGTAGTGCAGTGGTAGATTGGGAAAACACCAGCGGCTTAAGTGAAGACGGAGAACCACCCCTAGTGGCGCTGTATTCCTACCACAATTTTGAGATTGAAAAATCTGGAGCTGATAAGTTCCAATACCAAGGTTTAGCCTATAGTGTAGACCGCGGTAGAACCTGGAAGAAATATGAAGGCAACCCTGTACTACCTAATCCAGGCGTACGCGACTTCCGAGATCCAAAAGTAATCTGGGACGGAGATTCAGATCAGTGGATTATGGTGCTTGCTGCCAAGGATCGTATCGACTTTTATGGCTCAAAAAACCTCACCTCCTGGTATAAGCTGAGCAGCTTTGGACAAAATGTTGGGGCGCATGGAGGGGTATGGGAATGTCCTGATTTATTCCCCGTGTGGATTCCAGAGACGGGGGCGAAGAAATGGGTACTGCTAGTGAGCTTAAACCCGGGTTCTTACAACGGAGGTTCAGGCACTCAATACTTCATTGGAGAATTTGATGGACGTCGCTTTCGCATGGATCAAGAGTTTGGGGCACACCTGGCACGAAACAAAACAGAAGATCGTCCTGCAGCCTGTTGGTTGGATTTCGGACGTGATAATTATGCAGGCGTAACCTGGGCAGATATTCCCGAAGAAGATGGTCGGAGAGTCTTTATAGGCTGGATGAGCAACTGGGATTATGGCCAGGTAGTACCTACCGGGAACTGGCGGAGCGCAATGACCCTTCCGAGAGAACTAAACGTAGCAAGTACTCCACATGGTCCTCGGATTTTCCAATCTTTTGCTGCCGAGGTGCAGCAATTAAGAAATGAAACCAAAGAATTTCAAGTTGCTGATGGCGAAACGGACGTTACTCTTGAAGGTCTAGATCCCACTCGTTTCGAAATTGAGTTGGAAGTACTGGCAAGTGACACTGGTCGCTGCTATTTGGAGCTAGCTAATGACAAAGGTGAGTACTATCGAATCGGCTTTGATGCAGCCAAGAATGCGTATTTTAGTGATCGGACTGCGGCTGGGAAAAAGGATTTCTCGGAGAAATTTGCTACTGACATCCACTATGCACCAAAGCAAATTGATGGTGTACTAGTACAAATGCACCTTATCCTAGATAATAGTTCAGCGGAGCTGATTGCCGATGATGGCTTGGTGGCGATTACTGACCTATTCTTCCCCAATGAGGACTTCAATCAAATTCGCTTGATTAAAGAAGACAGCACAACTGGTATCCAGCGCCTGGTTGGTCATAACCTAAAAGGAATTTGGTAGAAAACAAGCATTGAAAGGAGCAGCGCCAAATCGAATCTAAGTGCAAAACCACCACCTATGGAATACAAACTCGAAATTGAAATTGAAGCGTCCCGAGCTGAGGTTGTCAGTAAAATGGAAGACACCACAAATATGCGCCATTGGCAACGCGGATTTCAATCGATGGAACACCTAAGTGGGGAATTGGGCCAGGAAGGTTCCACCTCTCGCCTGCTTTACCAAATGGGAAAGCGGGAAATAGAGATGATCGAAACCATCACGAGGCGTGACCTACCAACGCACTTTCATGCGACCTACGAAGCTGATAATGTCTGGAATGAAGTTCGGAACACCTTTACGCCAACCAATGATGGGAACACGCTTTGGATTAGCGAGATAGAATTCCGGTTTTCCGGCTTGTTTATGCGCTTAATGAGTTGGATTTCACCTGGCTCCTTCAAGAAGCAGTCCTTTCAATTCATGCAAGACTTCAAAGCCTTCGTAGAAACAGGCAAAAGTGTGAGAGGGGAGTAACCCGAACAGCTACTCCCCTCTCCCATTGTCTTACAAAGACACCAATTACTCCTGAGTGATTGGCGTAACGAACCCTCTCAACTTGTACTTACGAAGAAGATTGTCGCGATAAACAGCAGCAGCTTCTCGACTCTCAAATGGTCCTAGTACCACTTGATGTACATTTCCGCGTAGGCGGATCAATACCTTACTGTACCCCTTAGATTGGAGATCTGATGCTACACGAGTGGCGTTATCGTATACGCGATAGGAACCTACCTGCACACCAAAGCCTTCAGAGATTGGGCGCAGGGCATCTGCCCGGAAGGTACCTTGTCCTTCAATAGACGAAGGCGAAGCCGGCTGTGGCGTTGCACTTTCTGGCGCTGTGGCACGAGCAGGCGAGCGGGCCGCTGTGTTGTCATAACTAGCTGGTCCACGAGTAGCTGGAACATATTCCCCACCACAGGCCAAACGGCCTTTACCAAGCGTAACCAGCTCCACTCGAACTTGGGTAATACCGTCTCGGATCAAGCCAATTCGTTCGGCAGCAGCTCCCGACAAGTCAACAATTCGACCATCCTTATGTGGCCCACAGTCGTTGACGCGTACATCTACATATCGACCATCATCGGCGCGGATAACTCGAATTATAGAACCAATTGGATATTCTTTATTGGCGGCGGTGAATCCGTCATGCTTATAGCGTTCACCGGAGGAAGTCTTTCCGCCATCCAGACCTGGAGCATAATAAGAGGCAATGCCAACACTGGTCTGAGCAGAAAGAAAAAAAGCGAATAGGGCGGTACAGAGCGTACTAAATAGGAATCGCATGGGCTTAGATAGTTTTAGTGAAAAACGTCGGAGACTATGTGTTAATTGCAAGTAAATTACAAAACTTCCGCTACCGTGAAAATACTGCCACCCACAAAGATGGTGTCACCGGCCTTGGCTGCTCGACGTGCAGCACGAAGTGCATTTCTTACCGAAACGTAGGTTTTTCCTTGCAATCCAAAGCTTGCAGCACTCGTTTGTAACGCTTCAGCAGGCAAGCCCCGAGGAATATCCGCTTTCGCAAAATAGTACCGGGCCGTTTGTGGAAAGAGCGGTAGTACATCCTCCAGTTTTTTATCATTAACCACTCCCATAACGATATGAAGTTGCCCTGACAGCTCTTTTAAGCGGCTTACAACTTGTTTCAGTCCACCCTCATTGTGGGCGCTATCTACCAATACGCAAGGTTCTTCACTCAGCAATTGCCAACGCCCTTGAAAGCGAGTCAAATTCTGTAGATCTTCCCAACCTTCTTCAATGGCATCAAATGACAAGAAACGATCAGCATTATGTTGTTGCCATACCTCTAAGGCGGCCAATGCTGTTTGAAGATTCAGCCGTTGGTAAGGGCCGTGCAGGTTTGCCTTAAGTTCTGGCGTGTAGAGGTGATGCTTGCGTTGAACGGCATAGTAACTATGTCGAATATCTTCTTTCTTGACCTGCACTTGAAAGAGCTGGTCGGCAAAATAGATGGCAGCATTTTCCGCCGCCGCCTTATTTCTAAAAACAGGTGCCGTTTCTTCCTGGGTTTCTCCAATGACTACCGGAATTCCAGCTTTAATGATACCTGCTTTTTCTCCGGCAATAAGCGGTAAGGTATCCCCCAAAAACTGTTGATGATCAAAACTAATATTCGTGATCACTGCCAATTCCGGTTGGACCACATTAGTAGAATCCAGTCGGCCACCGAGTCCCACCTCAACAACGGCTATATCCACCTTTTGGCGAGCAAACCAGCTGAACGCCATAGCCACAGTGATCTCGAAAAAACTGGGGCGGATTTCTTCCAAGGCCGGGCGAAGCTCTTCCACAAAGGCTGTAACGAACTTCCGGCTTACGTACTGACCATTTACCTTAATGCGCTCTCGAAAATCTTTGAAATGCGGAGAGGTATAGAGTCCGGTTTTTAGGCCACCTGCCTGTAAAGCTCCGCTCAGCAAGTGCGCTACCGACCCCTTACCATTGGTACCTCCAACATGAATACTCGCAAACTGCTCCTGCGGTGAGCCGAGCACCTCCAGAAGTGCCTTAATATTGGTGAGATCCTTCTTAAAAGCTGCTTTGCCAACGCGTTGGTACATTGGCAGCTGCTGGTACAGGAACTGGAGTGTTTCCGTGTAGTTCAACTGCTATTCTCTTTATTAAAAATAAAAATGCCGTACACCCATCAGTATACGGCATTTTTTCCATCGAGTACTACTTGAAAAATTACTTATCAATTTCTAAAGTGACATTTCAATAGTGACCTCACTTGAAATGAACCGTTCGGCTCACTATTGAAATATCGAAATCGATAAGTTAATTTTTCTGCGATTCCAAGGCAGTATTTCTACTGCACCTTGAAGTTATAGGTAATGGTACCACACTGACGATCTACTTGACCACGAGAGAAGCCCCATTGTTTAGCGTTACGAATCGCTGCGTTCACCAGCTGAGAATCTGTCGTAGTGGAACCGCGCTGGGTAAATTTCACCGAACTTGGTATTACGCTACCTCCAGAATCTACACAAAGGCTCACGACTACTACTCCTGACTTCTGGCTGTTCTCCACCAGACGAGGAGAGTTGGATACTCCACGGTTACCTAAGCCTCCACCAACGGTACCGCTACCGAAACTCTTGCTACCAATGTTGCTTGAGTTAGGATCTCCATCCGTAGCACCTCCATCTCCAGGACGGTTGGTTTGTCCGCCACCGCTACCGGAGTTGAATAAGCCACCTACCTGATCACGAGTAGCTTGAGCGGCAGCCTCCCGTTCTTGTCGACGGCGTTCGGCCTCCTGGCGTTGACGTTCGCGCTCAGCCTCAGCTTCCCGTTCACGGCGCTCGGCTTCTTCGCGTTCGCGTTGTTCGCGGGCCTCCCGTTCTCTTTGTTGACGCAATGCGACAGCCTGAGGATCTTCCGTGGTAACGGTTTCCCTAGGCGTTGGCTCTGGATCAGAAGGCGTAGGCGGTGCCACTTCTTCTATCACTGGCTCTTCCGGTTCTGGCAGTGGTTCAGTCTCTTCCACAACTTCTTCTGAATCAGTAGTTGTTGCTTCCGGAGCATTGAGGTCCTCCCCCATTCCGATGTCAGGAATACCAAGATTTACCTGGATACCTTCCTGGCCTGGAGGTGGATTCTGGTACCAGAACAAGGGTAGCAATAAAACGATTACGAGAAAGATGAACATCACGCCACCGGCGATCTGCCCTTTCCGTTTATTTTGCTGCTCTTTGATCGTCAGTATATCGTCCATTTTGGCTTGCTTTTTACTTATAGATGCGCAAATCCGTCACATTACATAAAACGTCGGCAACTATAATTGTGGTTCAGGTGCCCTGTTGCTTAAGGCATCCTTAACTACTTCTCAGGTGCTAATACCCGATTGATCTCAAACTTAAGTGTTAAATCCATCACTGCCACTACATTCTCCACCTTCGCTCCTTTATCGATGGTAATGATAACACTTTCCGATTTGGGTGCCTTACCTGCTGCCAGGCGTCGCAACTGGCCTTCCATCTCGATCAGGGTGATGCTACGATTATTGTAGTAGTAACGCCCGGTGTTATTGATCCGAATTTCATCCAAAGTACGAGTACTCGTAACCCGCTTCTGGCTACTGCCCGGCAAGTTGAAGTTGATCGCATTCGGAGCTACCAGCGTAGAAGTAAGCATAAAAAAGATAAGTAGAAGAAAGATAATATCCGTCAAGGACGACATACTAAACTCCGCACTTACCTTGCTTCTTTTCTTAATACCCATAGTAATATCAGCATTGCGCAGAAACCAGATTGCGATTCTATATAGTTTTTAAATAGCTAACATGCTGGAAATGTACCGCTTTGCGAACTATTGTAAAAACAGAATCGGAATCTACTTTCGTGCTGTTCTATGATCTTGGTTGAGTGGCCAATATAGCCTGTACTTTAAGTGCGGCGGCAATCCCCAGGATTTCGGTTACTTTCTCGAAATCGGTTCCTACCTCTGCGACAATAGTGATCGCCGTATGCTCCTTATCATTGATATTACGCACTTTCGAGCGCAAGACAGAAGAAAGGTTACTACGACGCACCGGCTCATTGTCCACCTCGTAAGCACCAGCTTGTGTAATACCGACTACAATAGAAACCGGCGCCACTGTCTTGGAGTCGGACTCTGGTAGATCGAACGGCTGAATGCGTACGAAATTAGAAGTTAACATGAAGAAGATGAGTAGCAGAAAAATGATGTCCGTCAAAGACGACATACTAAACTCTGCACTGACCTTACTGCTTTTCTTTAAACCCATAGTTAAGGGGTATTAAACGGTGGGCTCCTGAAGGAGGTCCATGAAATCAACAGTAGTACGTTCCATCTTGTAGACTACCTTCTCTACGCTAGATACCAATACATTGTAACCAACGAAGGCGATGATACCGATAAATAGTCCACCGGCAGTCGTAATCAAAGCCTGATAGATACCTTCCGCTAATTGGTCTGGTGCAACATTTTTCTCGGTTGCCATCTTTTGGAAGGCGGCAATCATACCCGTCACTGTACCGAAGAACCCAATCATCGGTGCAGCACCCGCGATAGAGGCAAGCGTACTCAGGTTTTTCTCTAATCGGAAGATTTCCAGGTTACCGACATTCTCAATGGCGGCATCGATATCACGAAGCGGTTTACCGATTCGTTGCAAACCTTTCTCGACCATTCGAGCTACTGGTGAATCTGTTGATTGGCAAAGTGCCTTGGCTCCGGCGATATTACCAGAAGAGACATTTGCGCGAATATTGTTGATGAAATTCTCGTCGATACGGCCAGCCTGCTTGATAGTGGCGTAGCGTTCGAAGAAAATGACGGTAGCGATAACCGCCAGGAACAAAAGGATAGCCACGATGATGATACCCATGGTACCACTATTGGCAATGATTGAAAACAGGCTTTCACTTTCCTGGGTAACCTCATCCGTACCGATATCGGCAGTTTGGAAGAACAAAAGGAGGTGCTGAAACATGCGGTTCTTTGTTTTGTAAATTCTTTGTGCTGTTGCTTACTCCGGCTTGGCAAAAAAGTTGCATAAACCAAAGCGCGAACGGAACATTAACGAATGTTAAGGCCGCAAATTATAAAAAGTGGCCAGATTCTTAGGGATGAGTGAATTGAAATTTACGGAACGTCAAAAACAAAGGGGTGTAACGGTCAATTGTGGCACTTTGGTATTATCTTGCTCATACTGGCTTTAGATCACGTAATATCCCTTCGCCAAACACATCCCAAACCTTATGAAGAAAGCGTTTCTCGCCCTCCTCACTTTTTACTGCATTATCAGTCTTTCTGCTCAAACGAGCCTAAGTGGAACTCCGAACGTCTATGGCACATTAACTTCTCAAGATGCATGTGCTAATAGCATCACAGTCGGAAACGCATCCGACTTTGTGCCGGGCATGGGGATCATCATCCTTCAAACCCAAGGAGCCATCATTAATCTTACCGATTCCGAAAATTACGGCACCGTCGAGGCGCTGAATGGAGCTGGTTTTTATGAATACAATCGGATTTCAAGCATTTTAGGCAATGAACTGAGTTTGGAACTAGCGCTGGTCAACACCTATGATCCAAACCATACGCAAGTGATCGGTTTCCAGATCTATGAAGACGCTAGTGTAGATGGTACCGTATCGCCAGCTGCCTGGGATGGCACAGCAGGTGGAGTAATTGCTATTGAAGCAACCGGCACGCTGACTATAAATGCAGACATCGATGCTAGTGGTCAGGGATTCCGCGGAGGAATGCCCCTCTCCATCAATAATAACAACTGCAACTTCTTAACCAATGCCAATGACTATGCCTACGCGGCTAATAATTGGCGCGGTTCGCCAAAAGGAGAAGGCATTGGATTTGCTGATCCCGATAGTCCTCATGGTCGTGGCGCACAGGCCAACGGAGGTGGAGGTGGCAATGACCACAACTCTGGTGGCGGCGGAGGCGCCTTGATTTCGCCAGGTGGTGTTGGTGGTACCAATAATGAACCCAGCACCTTTGGTTGTGATGGTGATTTTCCAGGACGAGGTGGTAAAAGCGTTGGAAACACGAGCACGCTACTATTTCTTGGTGGTGGTGGCGGTAGTGGCCACGCTAACAATTCCGATCCAAGCGGTGGTGGTAGTGGCGGAGGCATTATCATTCTGAAGGCAGAGAACCTGGTATTCAACGGTGGCCAAATCCGCACCAATGGTATTACAGCAAGCGATTCAGCAGGAGATGGCGGCGGAGGTGGAGGCGCCGGTGGAAGCGTTCTCATCTTGGCCAACAATACCAGTGGATCACCTGACATTTCCGCTACTGGTGGTTCTGGAGCAATCGCGAACAACAATAATCAAGACCGCTGTTTTGGTCCTGGCGGAGGGGGCAGTGGTGGTGCCATTTTGAGCAATCAAGCCATCGCTGCCGACCTTAACGGCGGCAGTGCCGGGCTAAGCATTAACTCTACCAGCTGCGCGGAGGGGACGAATAATGCACAAGCTGGCGTGACAGGTATTAGCTCGACAATTGACAATTGGGTGCTGGGTAATACCTTCGAAGCACCAAGCATAATTAGTCAAACACTCGATACAATTGTTTGTGAAAATGAGCTTGCTACCCTCGTGGTAGAAATCACTGGTTCCGGACTAGATTATCAGTGGCAAGGTTTGATTGGAGGCACCTGGGAAGACCTTTCAGAAGTACCCGGAGTGTTGACGGGGACAACAACACCTAGTTTGCAAATACTTGCAGGCCCACTTACCAGCGGTCAGTACCGCTTACTGATTCAGCCTCCAGGTGATTGCTTTGCCCCCTTTACCTCCTCCCCTATTCAGCTAACCGTAATTCCAATAGCTGCAGCCAATCCGAGCTTTACACTCAATGGGAATACAGCATCTTTTACAGGAAATATAGCAAATGCCGACATGGTCCAGTGGACCTTCGGGCCGGGAGCAACCAGTAATGAGAATGATCCTGAATTTACTTTTTCAGGCCCGGGTTCCTATACCGTGGGTTTAACCGTCAGTAATGCCTGCGGCGAAAACAGCTACACTCTACAGGTTGAAATCGTGGAACCACTGGTAGCAAACATTTCAGCCAGCTCGCTTACAGGATGTGCCCCATTTACTGCCATCTTTTCTGACGAAAGTGAAGGCACTGTCGAAAGCAGAGTGTGGACTTTTGAAGGTGGAGATCCAATGACCAGTACCGGCACGAGCCCCGTCGTCACTTTTTCGGAGGTTGGAACGTACGAGGTAAGCCTGGAGATCAGCAATGCTAATACCAGCGCTACCACTACGGTTACGGTTGAGGTGGTACCGCCTCCCATTCCTGCTTTTACCGTTAGTACTGATGGGCTAACCATCACCCTCCAAAACACGAGTTCTGATGCCAACAGCTACCTCTGGGACTTTGGCGATGACAATACGAGTATGGAAGTCAATCCTACCCATACCTACACAACTCCAGGCACCTATGATGTAAGTCTGAATGCCAGTAATGAGCTCTGCGGAGTGGCCACCGTACAGACTATTACCGTAATGACCACCGATCTGGATGAAGTTGAAGTGACCTCTCTTCGCGTATTCCCCAACCCTACCGATGGTTTGCTTCGTGTAGAGAATTGGGAAGAAGGAGAAATTTCACTGTACAGAATGGATGGACTGCAAGTGCGCACGTGGAAAGTCCCTAGTGGTCAGCTTAATGTTGCTGATCTACCGGCCGGAACTTACTTGCTGGTACTTCCAGGTCCTGAAAAGAGATACCAAAAGTTGATTGTGTACTAGTACTAATCTTGATGAGGTCGATCAATCATCTCAGATTCTTCTGAGGTCTTGATTACATCTACGCCACACTTTTGCAGGGCGAATGTCAAAATGGCGAATCCTAAGATGGCAACAATAATGATCTCTCCTCTGGAGATTACTTTCCGGGCCATGGCGTGTGTACATTTGGTTCAGTGCCAAAGATACTTGAACACGGGTATTGTCGACCTTAATTGCCAAATTTCTGAATAGAAAGACTTTGCAGGTAGAGCGCGAAAGCAAAAGATCATCCGCCCTCTACCTGTTTTGGTTGAGCGCTCTATAATTTAATGAGCGGGTGGAGTTTCTGACAAGAACTTCTCCGTCTTAGCATGCTCTACCTTGCTGAGAAATTTATCCGCTTCGTGTCGGTCGCGAATAACCTTAGCCAGGGTAAAACAAGAGGTAATGCTAAATAGATAAGACATTGCCAGGAATCCTTTCATCGCAAAATCAGCTTCCAAATAGACTAAACCAGCTACCAGTCCTACAGCCGAGATAACAAACGCCAGCCAGGACATGGTATGGAATGCCTTCGTGTTCTGATTTTCATAAATGTAGTTCATCATTGCGATAAGCTTTTCGTAAAAAGATATTCGAAACTATCGCAATACTATTTGACTCCACTACAATTATGGATGAATGACCACAGACTTTGGACAAAGTCCCGGATTCGAGCTACACTCGATCGCCAATCCAGCTGGCAACCATCTCAAATACAGCCGTTTGTTCCGGCTCATTATGAATCTCATGGTAGAGACCGTCCCAAATCTTCAACTGTACATCGCCAGTAACACGACCAGCAAACTCCTCACTTGCAGGAGCTGAGGTAATTCCATCTAATCCGCCGTGCATCAAAAGCAGTGGCACCGGAAAAGCGCCAGAATATTGATCCAGTTCTGCACCGGTCTCCAACATACTCATCCCAGTGATGGCGGTCAATTTATCGTGCACATGAGGATCTGCTACGTAAGCATCAACAACAGCTTGGTCACGAGACAATTGATCAACAGCTAATCCATTGGGTTGTGTAAAGCCAGGAAAAACACCTCGCATCAGCTTACCCAAGCCCACCATCACTGCAGAAGGCTCAAAAGCTAAGCGAATGTGTGGTGCGGAAACGATGGCCCCTTGGATGGTGGGGTTACGGCGTAGCACATAGTTGAGCAACAAGTTCCCTCCCATGCTGTGACCGTACATAAAGAAGGGCAACTTCGGATAGCGTTCTTCCGCTTCTACGGCCAGTTGGGCAATCTCGTCCAGAAAAGCCTGGTAAGTAGTCGTATGTCCTTTCTTACCACCACTTCGCCCATGGCCGCGCCGATCGTAACCAATTACAGCGATCTGCTGTTCATGCATATAGGAGACAAGATGCTCATAGCGGTGCACATGCTCTCCAAGCCCGTGGA
>CAJXOS010000046.1 GCA_913057725.1 uncultured Lewinella sp. | reverse complement strand
CATGTGGGCTCAAAGTTCGGGATGACTCATGTTTCTTTTATCCTTATTTTCTACATGAGTAAACTCGGTCCAAGTCGAGTATCATGTCGTTTTGGCTATTAAAACACTAATCCTGCTTCGCAAATACTTTTTGCAATAGTTCGGTATTTCGCAAAGCTGTATTGTCGCGGATATCGCGCTCCTTCACTTCTACGAGCCCAAAGAGACCTACAAGTGCTTTTTCCGTCACGTGCTGATCCAGTTCTGGGTTGGTCTTCTGCACAAATGGGATACGGTTGTAAGCCGTCACTGCAGAGCGCCAGTATTCCCGAGCGTTTACCTCATCCAAGCTTTCCTGAATAATTGGCAAAAAGGCATCCGTCAAAGACTGGGTCGTTGTACGTTCCAGGTAACGAGTGGCAGCGTCTTTGTCGCCCATGAGTAAGCTCATAGCATCTTGGAAAGTCAGCTGTGTAATAGCATCTACAAAGATGGGCTTGGCTTTGGCCACCGCCAATTCTGCAGCGCGATTCATCTTTTCTTCCAGTTGCTGCTCTACATCCCCGAAACCAGGGACGTTCTTAAGTTTGCTCACCACATTCTGAGCTTCTTCTGGCACCAGGATTTTATAAGAACTACCCAGGTAACCATCTTCAGCTGACAAGAAGCTTACGGCCTCTCCAACGCCAATATTAAGGGCTTCTTTGAGACCCGCTCCTACTTCTTCTTGAGACAGCGGCGTCTCGCCACTAACGATATCCTCGGCCTGTTTTCTAAGCTTGCCGAGCGTGCCCTTTAGCTGGCCAAAAGCGGGTAGTGAGAGGGCTACCACCAGCATGAGCATCATTGTTTTCTTCCAGTTCATACGAAGGTTATTAGTTATGTAAACACACATCATTACTAGTCAAAGAGTGTCGGATTTCCTCTTTGGTTCTTCTCTAAGAACTTGGAAAAATGGGAATGTACCGATTCTGGAAGGTGGTTTAATAAATCTTTAACTCAAATGTTATAGCCTAAAAAACAGCCTTCGTCCTTACTGCATAGGCTTCCAATCTACCTCTACCCGCTTGCTCATCCAAGGGAGCATAACCATGGTGTAAGTCCACGGCAGGGTCGTTAAGGTGATATCGTATGGCTTGGCCTCGACCGACAACAACCAACGATCGTCCTCTTCTACCAGACGCCCCTCCCGGATCAAGAAGGCTCCTTGCAAGTTCTCAACGGAAGAGTTCTTCATCATGTCCCAATTTTGTAGCACCGATCGCAGTAGAAAATCTGAAAGATCACGTTCTTCTTGCGTTATTTCTATACCAGCAGAAACCGGCGTTTCGAGGGGTAGCCCACACAAGATTTTGTTGAACACCAGCAGGTCTTCTGAGTTCTCTGTCTGGTTACTAGCTAAGTATTGGAGCAAATGTACCGCACGATCAGCCACCTGAACATCAGGAAAAGACCTATCTACTAGCATTTCCAGCGTTTGGAAATAACGATTCAGAAACGGCGCCACCAGCACCAGCCCAGCATTGTGGATGTAGATAGCTTCCTCCAATTGGGCAGATTGATCGTCCATAGTTTCTGAAGGTTTTCTTGATATTTGCTTCCGGGTGCGCAGAATGCCTCTTGACTTTTCCCACAAGGTAGGAATTACAGATAGTTGTGCCTGATCTTCCTCTACTCGACTAGAAAACGCATCGACGAAGCTTCGCATGTCTAAGCTCTCCTTCGCTACCAGTGCCTCAAACAACAAGCTAAGGAAATGCTCCCATTTTTCTCCTGGCATTTTCTGCGAACGCTCGTACAAGGAAAACAACTGTTTATATAACCACTGATTCAGCTCGGCCTTGCGGAATACTGGAAGTAGCCCTGGTAACAAATGAAAGAAGTCTGCCCAGATTTGCTGGACGGTCTCCCAGGAGGTTCCCAACTGTATTTGATAAAATGCTATCAAGCCTGGTTTTGGCAACAGCATACTAAGCCTTCTACCTACCGCCTCTTGAACCTTGAGCGCCTTGAACTGTCGTAGCATTTTTAACAGCAACTGAGGGTATCGGTCCATTAAGAACTCGATCTTCTGTCGAAGCTGCTGCCTGCTGATTTGTCGGTCTGCATAGCTTAGACTTCCGTGAAGGAAGAAATAACGAAGAGTCCCGAGGTCTGCCTGTACTTGTTCTTGTAGGGAAGCGGCCAAAGTCGTCGGCTGTATTTCATCTTCTGAAGTCGCTTCCTCAGCAACTGCGGTCGTTGATGGTTGCTCTTCTATTGTTAGTTCTTGAATCTTTAATGCTTCCAAGACTTGCTGGAAGCCACCTTCCTTTGTTGAAGTCCGTATGGAAGTCAAAAGCTTTGCCACTACAGCAGCTCGTGGGACCTTCAATACTAGCACCAATTCATCCACCCATTTTGTAACGAAACGCTGCCAATCAAAAACGGTCAGATCCATCGCAGCGGTCAGAAGCGCTAACCAACTTACATGCCTTCGTTCATTACTGGGTAGTTGAATGATTTGTTCACTCCACTGCCTTAGTCTTACCAGAGGAGCGATTACACCAGCATGTCGGTGTTTAAGTAGCGTCTGGAGCCCCCGATCTGGCAAACTAGTAATAATTGATAGCCGTTGCGGAGGGTCCTTCCATTGCAGCCAAACTTCTTTGATGGTTTCTTTGTGTTCAGCAATGATTCCTGAAATCCATTGATCAGGAATTCGTCCGATTCGATCAGCGAGCCACTCGCGCAGGAGTTCTTGTATCCTATTCTCTGCTGGACTTTTTGGAGAACGTTGAAGCCCATACGCAATGAGTTCTGGTGTACGTCCAAAGGTTTTGGCTAAGCCCTCCAGCCAGCTGTTTAGAAAAGTGGACGAGCTAAATGTTTGTTGCGCTGTTGCCACAGATAGTATGGTTGCCCAATGACGGTACCGACCAAGGGCCCCATCGGTAACGCTAAACTGCTGTTGAGCTAAGGTTCTGCTAGCCAATATGAAATCTACGTACGCACCGTATCGGTGTTTTAACAGCTTGGCAAGCTGCTCATCGGAGAGTAAGGCGATCAATCGGCGACGCACCTTTTCATCTGTCCACCTGCGCTGAATAAGTTGCCAGAACGTTTTCACTTCTTTATCTAGCGCTACCTTAACTACGTCCGAGGCATTTTGCTCCGCGCCCCACCAAGGCCATTCTTCCGTATTCAGCCAGTATTCTACCAGATCAAGAGAAGCACTCGATTTATCTTGTCCAGAGGACTCTACCTCTAGCCACTGCTCTGTCTGGACCGTTTCCTGCTCAGTCATAGTCTCAAACAATTGCAACAGAACCAATTCTAGACGCGGATTTTCTCTTACAAAAGCGGCCGAATCCTTAGCCAGTTGATCTCTCAAGCCGGCAAAGTCGAGACCGGCTCGCTCCGCTACACGGCTCAATACGGATTTGATCATCGGCACTGAATAGAGTCTAATCGGCAATCCTTGTCGAACTACCTGTAGCAACTCCTGCAAAAGGTCTTTTCTAGACAACTCTACCCCCATCCCTTTGATGGCCACCTTGACAAAAGCTAGGATATCTTTTTGCCAGCTTTCAATAGCAGCTTTAGTGAGATTGGATTGTCCGCTAATAAGCTTTAGTATCGCTGCTTCGCTCGCCAATTGTAGTAATCGATCAATCACCACTGGGCGTTGCTCTTGAATAAAAACCCAGAGTTGCTCTTGTGCTACACCATCAAGCTGATCAAGTTGTCGACTGATCTGTGCAACCGACATAGTTTTCGGCAGTTTCGACAAACTTCCTTCTAACAAATACGTGAAAACCGCCTGTATTGCTTCAGAGACTTCTGGCTCCGCAGGGTCTTCCTGCGGTTCTTTGCGAGCAGGAGCTTGTTGGCGAATAGCTATTATCAAAGGCCCGCTTAATTGTCGATTGCTTTCTAACTCCTCTGCCCGTTCCAAATAGGTGGAAGCAAATGTTGCTTGTTGACTTTTCTTCCCTCCAGATAAAAAAACAAGATAATGCTCCCAAAACACCATTGCCAATGAGGACTTACTGCCTGCTGAAGCTAACGTATTGAAGCTCGCTAAAACCATTGAAGATTCCACCAGAGACGCACTCGTTTTTGGTGGTAAATAGTCCCAGTGCAAGACTGCAAGATCCATTTGAAGGGACTGAAATTGTTCCCATTCGCCACCGGCGATAAACTTCAATAGATCTTGAATAAGTTCGCCACTCAAAATTTGAGACCAGCGTTGATAATGCTGCTCCTGTTTAATGCTTTCCGACAACCAGGAACGAAATTCTACATCGTTCTTCTCTATGAGTTTGGCGATTGCCACCTCCGCAGTTTCCTGCCTAAGATCTGCACTCGACTTTAATTCCAAGTATGCAATTACCTGCTCCAGGCTTACTTCCGCTTGCTCCGCAACTTGTCGTTTTGTTACTAAGCGTTGGTGAAATGGTTCGATATCCAAATCCGTCCCCCATTGCTTTTCTTCGTTCAATTGCTGAATCACTTTCTCCGCGATCGGACTCGGTGTATAGTCAACGAGATATTGAAAATAGTTCTCCTCTAGTTGGTCTCTCAAACCTTGCGGCCGATTATACTGGACTGCTAAATGATACAGCAGTGCCTCAGCCAGATAAATGGCGGCAGAAGGTGGTGCCCCACTCGTCTGGTATAGGTTACTGATCGAAGCATGAAGCGCCATGGCGAACTCCCCTTCCCCCTTGGCAAGAAGACGGATAATCGCGTGGAATGTAGTCGTCTCAAACTGCTGATATAAGCGGCGACGTGCCAAATCATGTAGCGCAAATTCAGCCAAAATGCTTGCCAGTTGCTGATTATCGGCGCTAACCTGTGCCACCAACCATTCCTCCAGGTCTTGCATCGACTGGATGATATCGGTGTACAACAAATAGCCCGCTTTCAGGAAGTAACGCAAGGTAGCAATGGGGGCTTCCTTCCGTTGGTATTTCATGTCAGCGTTGAATGGGTAGGGAGGAGCCTGAGTAGGATCGTCCATCCAGTGCTCAAATTGACGGCTAGAACGCTGGGCTCCCATTTCTCCACTATCTACCGCAGAAGACATCTGTAATTGACCACTGATCAACCTACGCTTTCCTTCATTACTCAAGAAGGCTGATCGCAATTGTTCTCTGCCGACTTTGCGCCCCAGCTCTTGCCTAACAATATTAAAGTGGTGCCAAAGCATAGCCGCTTTCACCTGTAATGCATCCGCCAACATTCGGATCAAGGCTACAGCCGCATCCCTGGCATTAGCAAAAGACTTGACTTGAGATTGCAATGCAATTTTGAAAAGCGACTCCTCTAGTATTCGATTAAAACGCTGCTGTGGCACCAAGGGAGCCAAGGGATGCAGGCTCTTAAAGTCGGCAGCTAGTCGCTTGAGACGATTCGCATGCTGCTGAAGCAAATGCTGCATTAATTGTGGACGAACAGTTGCTGGAATCTGCTGCACAACTCTCGACTCGATCTGTGAAGTACTCGGGAGTACCTTTATCAGCCGTACCAGACGTGCGGCAGGAATCTGTCGGATTAAACTGGACAATCGACTGGAGCCACTATCGGTAGGGATCCACCACGGGAAGCGACCATGCTCGAAGAAGTATTTTACTGCTTCATATGCCCATTCTTGTGGATTTTGAACACTGTGATGGTTCGCAGCCTGTTGAGAAAAATAGGACTCTAATGCATTTCGACAAGCCACCGTGAGCTCTTGATAGAAGTTGTCCTTTCTGAGCTCTGATACATCTAATACGAGGCGATCGATTTTAATCAATTGATCACTCGTGCTGGTCTTAGACAAAAACTCATCCAGCATTGGAGACAGATGCTCCTGTACCCAGTGCTTGGTATGATTAAAAACCCATCTAGCACTTTCTTTGGTAGGAACCTCTACTTCCAGTTTTACCCGACCTACTATGTGGGTGGACTTACTCATGCCGTTGGGCTTCCTCCAAAGTGTTCTTCTAGGTAGCGGATGATCTTAGGTTGATCCGTATCTTCTTTTAGCTCCTCCAATTCGCGCTGTAGCGCGATGAGTTCTTTCCAAGCTCCGCGTTCTGCCAAAGTAGCCTGCCGCTGCCAAGCCTCGATCATATTCTCTCGACTACGCAGGTTAGCCGCTCGCAAGAACTCGGCCAGACGCTGTGGTGCAATGACGTGTAACTGTGACCAGCTCTCAATGTTGTGGTGCTTTAGTAGCAATTCTACCGTCGCATCTATGCCCACAAAAATTCGCAGGTCTGTTTCTTCTAAGACCGCAAAGCCAACAGCACCTACTACTGCCCGCTGCTTCTCGCGCAGGTCCTCATCCGCTAATTTCTTCTGCTCTACAAACTCCTTGAGCACTTCATGCTTTTTATCCTTGGCAAGCAACACATTGAGAATTCCTAAGGAAAGCTGATCCAGTTTTCTAGTAATCACTTCCTCTCTTGACTTCTCCTGCAACCACTGTCGGTACATGTCTTCAAACTGCTTGAATTTCCCGACACTAAACCAGTGAATATCTACTTTCAAATGGGCAGGAATACTGGTCTGCACCAGAAACTGGAAGAACTTCCTAAAGTCGGTCATTTGGAAGCGTCGTGGCCAATCTGGCAGAACGATACTCAGGCGATGCGAGAAATACTCCCGGCCTACCTGCTTAGCGTAATCTTCTTCGGGGGTTAGCTCAATCCAGTCATCAATTTGAGTTGAGCCGCCAACTTTTAGTTTATCCAGAAATTCGGCGATCGTCTTAACTGGATCACCAGCTAGCTCCTCGGCAGTTAGTGGTTTATCTGTAATAAGTATCGGGTGGTTGTTCAGCTTTAGCAGCAGATAAGTATCTCCATTGTTTTGTAGTCGGACATAGTTCTTCGGGTCAGAGGCTGTAACCATCAGAACGTTACTGAGGTAGCGCACTTGTTCTGCAGCATGATATTCCAGACTCCGAAACGTATGCTTTACACCAGATTTACTCACATCGAACACTAACCTCCGCCCCAGAGAAGTACTTGGGCGAAGTAGCAGGTGCTCAATCATAAAGAAGCCGCTACTTGAACCATCAATTTTCCGCAACCAATCCATTAGGGTACGAATCACCTTCCTGCATTGGTCTCTTTTCTCGTGCAGGAAGACCAGTTGTGGTTTGGCATTGGCTGTGCGGTGGAAATAAGCACCAAACAGGCCATTCTTATTCTTGATTACGCTGTAATTCTCCCGGTTCATCCCATATCGGAGGAGTTCTCGCAGGGAAAGACGTGTTTTTCCAGCTCCCCCTTTGGGCGTTTTCTTGGAACCTTCTTGGACATTAAAGCCCTTAAGCGCATCAAAATCATCCAGAGCAAAATTGGTCAATGGGTGATTACCATACTGCCCAAAACTCAGATAGCGGTAGAGGCGTTTTTCCAAGCCAGAAACATTCGTAGGCTCTAGCTCGTCCTCTTCGTCGTCCTCTTCTCCCGCTTCCTTTGTTTCATACCAGGAGTTCTGGGTGTAATCGAATCCTTTTCCTCGTTCTTGACTCAGAAGTGGATAAGAACGCAGGTAATTGGCTTTGGCGGAGAGAAGCTCTTGGCTAATTTCATCTTCTGACAAGCCTTCTCCGATCCAAATCTTTCTTAACAGATCACTGTAGAACACCTCTCCAAAGCGTGCCAGCAGATGATCAAGGAAGCGACTGCGACGTTCAGTCGAATTATCGAATTGCTGCAGTAGTCGTTCAAAGTCGGTACGGGGTGAGGCCGCACCATACTCTTCCTCATCTTTGATGGCATCCAAATCTGGATTCACCAACTGTCGTGGACGGCGAAGGATTGTCAATAGATCTGGTACATCAAGTGGTACCTGCCCGTAGTAAGACGGAGCATGCACATACTTTTCTTCAATAGAAAAGAGCTCTCTTAAGTGAGCCAGTTGCATCAGATAATTGGCCAAAAACTGCTCAAATATGACCAGGTAGGCCTTGAGCTGTTTGGCTTGCGCTCTGCGTTTATTGTCGGCATCACCAGGCAAACCATAAGGACCGATACCATATGCAGCTGGAAACAAACGCTGAAACGATTTATAGTCAGCGATATCCGTCAGTTTTTTGCTCACGACCTTTTGCGGCGCCTGCAAATCCAATTCTAAGGCGAACTTTTTCTGCCTGCGAACGATCAACACTTTGTACTGCTGCTGTACTTGTTGTAGATCAACCGGCACCCCTACGCCGCTGCGCAAAAGTTGGAAATGAGACCGTCCCTTACGGCCAGTTTTCATTTCCTCACTCAATACTGCATAGGTATTCGCCGGCAAGGCAATCTCGTCTTGCTGAGCAACGATACCATTGATTGACACTTCAGTGTATTCTACGCTACGCACCCCCTCCACTTTACTGATCACCTCTTGAAGTTGCGAAACATAGATAACCGAGAGAAGAGGTGAAAGGGCATCCGATGGAATAAAGCCGTACTTGGGCAATGGGCCATCAAATGCGTCATTTATCCCGATACCTTCCTGAAGGAGTTCCTCCAACGACTTCGTTTCAATATTAGGCGTGAGGAAAGCTTCTAAGGCGGCCAAGATACGAGCAATAACGGCTTCCCCTAAAGCATCTATCTCCAGATTGATTTTCGCTCTGAGGGTGATGGGAACATGCTGAAGAATCTGAATGTCATCAACATCCTCACATAAATTACGATGCGCCATTAGCACCTTTCTCACCTCATCCTTTACTGCCAAATGCGTGCTGGGGCCATAGTCCTCTCCCAGTTGCAATTGTACTGTATAGAGGCCATCGTAGTTGTTATGATCCGGTATCGGAATCAGCCAGGCATTGTTCACCCCGGCAACCTGATCAATGATCAGTTTGCGATAATCTCTTATCGTTTGCGGGTGTGCTGGCAGAATCTTATGTGGCGGAAATAAACTGTGCTCAGGCGGTTCTTCCTCGCCGGTCGTGGCATTGAGGATCTCTTCAATATCAAAGTCTGCCCGATAACCAAGATCGGTCAGTGCGAAGCATATATACTCCAAAATCGTCACCCCTGGATCATGTTGGTTATAATCCGTCCAGATGGCACCCGAGAACTGTTGTGCAAACTTCAGGGCGTATTCCCGAAGTTGGCGGTAGTCTAAAGCTACAGGCAGCTTCTCCGATCTTGATATGCTAATTGTTTCTTCCATTTCGCTTTCCTGCGCTACTATTCAGTTTCTTCTCCTTTTTGGCGTTCATAAAGCCGATCAAAGGCCTCTTCATCCCAAAGACTAGAAATATGATATTTGATCTTACTCAGTCCTAATTCGTCATCAATACCGTAATGCGTCCGAGTACGCATCTCCAAGGTGTAGTTGTCTACTTCTCCTCGCCAGCGCAGTACGATCTTGTTTTGGAACCAGCCGAAATGAGCCTTAAGCTGCTTGATCTTATTACGCGATCGGCCGTGCGTGCTAATTGCTATGGCGTGTGTCATTCCGTATTTGCCACGTCCTGGAGGCCCTTTAATAGCAGCTACAATCTCGAAAGCACATAAGCCTTTGAGCCCTGTAAGAATAGGGTGCCATTCGCCATCACCATCTACCATACCCACTCTGTGCGTACCTATTCTGCTTCGATAACCAATGGTGCCATTCACCTCCAACTCTGTCTGAGGATTGGTAGTCTGTACCCCTACCCTAGCCTGATCAGAAAGGAAAAGGCTGCTGCGACGTTCATCACCTATTACCCGATCAAAAGAAAGGCCTTCTACGGCTTCCTCCTGTCGCAAGGTCATTTGCCATTCTGGCTCTGGCCGCTCCAAGCTTTTGAAGAAGCTCATAAGCTTATCAGACTCCCCCTTGGGTGCCACATACAGGCCATCCTTTTCATTCTTACCCAGACCATCATCAATGATATTGACCATGGAATTGATCAAATGCTCAAAATGAACGGCCGTGGGGAAACGCCCTTTCTGAAAATAGCGAATAAGCGTTTCGCGAGTCTGTCTTTTTAGTTTTGCTGCCATAATAAACTCCCTTTATCAATCTGTAGTAGATCCACCTAATATCAGGAACCAGTCGGTATCCTCTTCCTCGTCAGGAGGCACAAACTCCTCTTCCGGCACTTCAGCCAATCCAGGGTCTACCTCTTTCCAGTCTTCATCTTCCATAAGGACTACAAAATCGGTTTGGACCCGCATTCGCTCAATCGCAGTCACCTCCGGTTCCTCATAAGCAGCCTGCTCCAGGAAGGTAATCTGGTGCTGATCTACCGGAATGAGGACACTCCAAGGTGTCGTCGTTTCGATCAAATCACGATCGTGCTCGGGGCGAGCAGTATCAAGTATCTCATAATTCCCAGTTTCATCCTCATAAATCTGAGCGATGGAGAATCGAGTTACAAATTCTACGTATGGTAATGCCTTAATAAAATTCAATAGGTCTGTTTTGCGAATACTACCTCCCATTTGCATAACAGAATCCCCATCCAACCATGGGCAGAGGTATTCTTTAATGTCCAAATGCAGTTGGCGAAGGTATTGTCCGCGAAGGCTGTACAACCCTTTCTTCAGCAATATCGAACAGGCAATTTTCAGTGTCTCATAGTTTGGATTCATCACCTTTACCTGTACAAACGGGCTAACCAATTTAGCTAGATAGTCCTGGATGTCAATCAAGAAGTTGTAACCCAACTTAGGCGCAATATTTACACCATCGATACGAGGTACTACTGCCAAGTAGACAGATCCCGCAGGCACCTGTCCATTGCTAGTATATTCTTCTGTAGGTCCTATGCATTTGGCTTGCTGAACGTTCGGGAAATGTTCAAGTATCAGATGCTCAAGATCCCAGCGGTCGATTCCGCGATTCTTATGTCGCAGGCGTTCACTCGTCCGTACATAAAAGGCCACCTGCGATTCCAGCGGATAGCGCCCCTGGAACGGTATGAGTTGTTTTACCTCCGCTATTTCTGGCTGTGGCTCAAGGAGTTGTTCCAGGGGTGGCAACTTCGTCTCTGGTTCGTAGTGCTTGGCATCCCCGTTGTCCATCCAATCGACCATTACCGCGTTTGGTACTACTTCGAAAGCCCGACCAATAATTTGCAGATCTCCTCGAGCTGCTACCCGAAGCCAATATTTGTCGCCAGACAGAATGCTATTGTCCTTGGTCATGAATTCCGGCAAAGCAATCGTAACAATACCTGCCGTTGTGAAGCCTTCCGTCCCATCAGAAATCAACTCCTCTTGCCCCATGGGTTGCCAACTATTGCTACGCAGGTAGCTCCATTGCACTTCTAATGGTGCCTTAGATGACTTGTTGGTACTCTCCTCCAAATTGAAGAACAAGTAGAGCAGTTGTGGGGGCTGCAGGCCGGTTAAGCCAATGTATAAATAGCCCTCATATTCAAAATGAGGGAATAAGTAGTTCTTACTCGCTTTACCCTCCTGATAAATGATCTCTTTACCGAAGGGATGTATATGAAAGACCTTCTCTCCGGTTGTAGGGTCATTCTCACGGAATTTGGTCTCATCCAGATTAATCTTGGACTCTGCCCTGTAATCGATGTAGACATCGGTCATCAAAGGCGTATATGGTTCATTTGGCAGGGCTCGCTGTTCCTTGTTTTTAGGATTGGAGTTGTGCACCAATGCCTCAGACAGAATCCGCGGAAAAATCTTGTGCCCGAACATTTCATTGGGTGCGCAGAGTTCGATTTTGAGATAGCCGGCACGGATATCATTTTGAAACTCCGGCAACACCGACATCTTATAATCCGGCTTAATCCTTAGCTTGCTTAGGTCAATGTCTTCGTACCGGGTCGTCTCCTCAGGCGCAGCATCTGGCTCAGATTCGCCAAAGAGTTTAAAAACCTGTTTCTCATCCTCCGAATGGGGATGAAAGCGGTAATTGGACAAAGCCGTCAATTTGAGTTCAAAGCTGTTATTGTCGAGTTCACCAGGATAACCATCGAAGTAAGTCTTCCATCCTTTTTCATAAAATGGCGGTGTACCCCAAGTAACAGCCAAACTGAGTTCCTTCAAGGGCTTACTGAAGATCTCAGCATTGCCAACCAACAAATAACTGCCTACCTGCGGTAGTGAGCCAAATGGATAGAATGGAGCTGATGGATCCAACTGCCCCAGATCGTTGTAAAGTCCAAGATTGCGAACCTCAAAGACCTGCGCCTCCACAATCATCGCTTCTAATTCCAGTTCGTTCAAGAAGGAATAAGGGAAGACAGGAGCTGTAGGATCTAGGATAACCTTAATCACAGGTAGATGCGTATCTAAACCTTCTTCCAAAACCACCGGAGACATACCTACCAAGGAGGGCATCTCGATGGTGAGTGGAAGGCGAATAACGATATCTCCTTTTTCGGATTCGTCGGGCTGAATGACGTACTCTTCGATCGGGAACCAGCCCTCTGGTCCAGAGCCATAAATCAGTAATGACTCACCAAATAAGCGGCCGAAGACCAATTCATAGTTCTCATCAATATCCAGTATTAACTCCCTCAAAACTAGTCGACTATCATCCGAAACTTGAAGATGAATATTGATCAGTCGTTGAGCTTGTTCTAAAACCAACACTGGCGAAGCAATAGCAAAGCCCAGCCGTGCAGCACCCATTTGGCGCTCCCGAGCAGCTTTCAGCAATTGGTCTTCACCAAAGATGGGCCAGCTTCCATCTTCCACTGTAAATGGTTCACCAAAGCCATCACGCGAATTCGCGATTGGGGCAGCGAAGATGTCCGAAATCAACCGATAAGAACTGCCGATACCAACCAGTGGATTCTTGCTAACATGCACCGTTTTCAACTCGGCCACTTGCACTGGCGTGAGTACAATATCAGAGGTCGTCTGATAATGGGATGCTACCCCCTCAGAATTGATATCTGCCAGCAAACGCGTACCCTGCGGCAAAATGTGCTGAAAGATATTTTCCGCCAGCGTAAATTGAATAATCGTCCAATCTGGTTTCGGCTTCTTCAGCTTCTGCTGAAGGGTAGAAAGGAAGTAATAATCCAAATGACGCCGAGTAAGCGTATTCAGGTGATCCTGAGCAAAGCCCAACAGTTTCAAAAAGGTCAATAGCAAACCGATATCTGGTGGGTGATCATCATACTCATTGAGCGACTGCTCCAGCAAATGAGGGGCTCGCTCTGTTAGGTACGTACTCGTAAGACTCAGGCGTTGAGAAAACTTACGAACATCCTCCAGCAAAAGCAGGAAGAGGTCGTTCGGCGAAGCCTCACTCGGAATGTATCGTACGTGGTCTGTCTCACCCTCCTTTTGGTCCAAGGACAGCCCCCAATCGGGTGAAAAAGACCGAAAAACTTCTACATCTACAGGAAAATCCAGCTCTCGTTCTGCTAACTGCGTTGTCCAATAATGTAGTAGCTGTAAGCCTTCCGCTAATTCACCTTTTATGGCCGTCTCCAAAATTGGATAGGTCAAAGTTCGCTGCCCTCCTTGACGTAATTGACTCACTTTTTTAAACCAACCATCAATGGTACTTGCCTTCCGGACTACCGTCGAAAACAGCTCTACCAAAAGATCTCGGCGGTCAGATTCTTCCCAGGAAAATTCAGGTACGCTTTCTTCTTCTGGATCCCCCTCCCTGGCATTGATGATCTGGTGAATTAAGCTCTTGATTTTCTTCTCTATCTCCGCCGTTGGAGTCGTCATCAAATTGGCTAGAAATACAACCTCATCTTTGTTGATGAAGCTCTGCCAATTGCCGATTGGCTGATCACTTTCATTAAAGTATTGGAGAAACGCAGCATACTGGCTGGCAAAAGCCAAATGATCACCCACCGTTCGTTCATCGATCTTGATGTACGACGGTAACAGTGCACGCAACAGTCGTTCCTGCTGGGCAGTGCCGGTAAAAACATTAGTATGGTCCTGCGTATTAGCCATTAATATTTAAAACTAGCTGGACAAATAATCATCAGCCGAAAGGTTAGTGCCTTCCTTGATGTAAAACGGATAAACCATATTGCTACGCGAATTGGTGAGCCTTACCGTGTAGTCAACCAAAATGTAGACTAAACCGGGCTGCTCATCACTAAAGCGTACTTGTACCTCGTCCACAATAACGCGAGGCTCATGCTCCAGAATAGCCTGGGACACCAAGCTCTTGATCTCATTCTCCAAGCTTGGCGATAATTGATCAAAAACCAGGCGATGCAGGTCACATCCGTAAGTGGGGCTCATAATGCGCTCCCCCGGTATTGTGTTGATCAATATGTGTAGACTTTGCACTATATCTTGTTCCTCCGACACCATTTCAATATGGCGATTAAAGGAGTTAAAGGTTGGAGGAAAACTCCAGCCCGTACCAAGAAAAGACTGTCTGATTTTCTTTGCCATAATTGATCGTTATTATCCGCCAATCATTACGGTGAACATTCCCAGAACAATTACCCCTCCATGAGCGGTATTATCCCCCATTCGTGCCGCAGGTCTACCACTAATCAAAACAGTAGCAGAGCCTTTTATGATAGCGTCTGGTGGTCCTACACAAGTGCAGGTATCCCCCATAACTGCAGCGGGTAGCCCGCCAATCAATACATTGGGTACGCCGGGCCCCAAAATGGGGCCGCCAACGTGTGGCACTATTCCCGTCACCATCGGGCAGGTATGCATATCTGTTATTCTAGCAGCTGGTGGCATAGGTTTTTAATTTATTTTGACCAGGCTTCCCTGAATTTGAAGAATTCCACCGGCCTTGACAGCAGTCATTCCACTAGCTGAAAACTCTGCTTGACCAGCTGCTGAAGCCTTTAATTGTCCTTGTGCTTTTATCTCGACTTTGGCGCCTTCCACCTTCACTCCAGCCGTTCCCTTTGCTTCGAGATTGGCCTGTGCTTCGATCTTCACATTGGCCTGTGCCTTAAGGATGATATCTTTTGCGCTCTTGAGCGTAATGCCCGAGCTATCCATCATGATCTCATTGTTGTTTTGATCCTTGAGTTGAATGGACTTGCCCTCATCCGAAATCACAATCTGGTTCTTACCGGGCGTTATGAAGGTCATGATCTTTTTCTCATCATTGAGTTCGATCTTCAACTCATTTTTGGTAACGATGGCCTTGATCTTGTTTTCCGCATCGGCGGGATAAGGAGGAGCATTCGTAGAGCTATACAAACTACCTAGCACTACCGCGAAACGCGGATCATTATGCATGAAGCCGACGATGACTTCATCATCAATTTCAGGGAAGAAAACTATGCCTTTGGTGTTGGTGGCATAGAGGCTGCTCAATCGCGCCCATACCAACTCACTTTCCTTAATACCCAGTGCTGGAATAGCTACCTGGATACGATGTTGATTCAGCGGATCCTCATGAATCTTCTTGACCTTACCTATAAACAACCCCTCCACTCCTGGAAGCACACCACCAGCTGGCGCCGCACTTACTGGCCATTCATCGTGGTGCCAATTCGGAGACAAGCCAAAGCCCACGGTAGTGACCCAACTGTTATCCATGACTTCATGCCGGATACGCGTAATCAAGACTTCACCATTGTAGCGGCTACTGAATCCGCTGAGCGTGGCAGTGGTATTGAGCTTAGGAATCGCAGTTGTGTCTCCGATGTAGCGGACGGTACCATTGATAGCGGTAAGTCTAGCCTTCACCAACTCGCCAGTAGCCGCTAGCTGGAGCTCTTGCTGTTCCAGAAATCCGCCCATAAAGCGTTCCACTGCTGGCTGGCCAACAGTTTCGGCTAGCTTAGAAGCGGCGCTACTAATATTAGAAGCCACTCCCGATGGCGGAGTACCGTCACCTTGGACAAGACTCTGCCCGGCAATATCCCATGCTTGAAAGGAAACAGTATCCTTTTGGAAACGGGAATCCAATTGGAAGTCAAACCCGAGAACGCCAGCCTCTTCGAAGTCTAATTTAAAGCTACCACTGGCATCATGCTTGGGTGCCTGAACGCAAACCTTGTCATCATCTACGTAAGCCAACATACCGATCGTCTCCGCTCTGTTGACAAGAAAATCGAAATCTACTGCCTGGTACTGGACCAGTAGTTTGTGTTCGTAGCTTGGAGTAGCATCAGCGACATTCGGCGTAAGGCCATGATCACTGATGATCTCTGTTAGTATTTGTTTGTCTGTTTTATCGCTAAAATATCGGCTCTTCCGACCTAGCGTCAACTTGATCGCCTGATGTGCACAGTACAAAACGATAATACCTGAGCCACCATCAGTAAAGCTCTCCAGGGCTAGATTAACGATAACTCCCTTAAATATTTCTTCTCGAGCACTACCGGCATGATAGCCCATTTTTATGACGATCGACTTGCCTGGCATGAAGGTATCCTTGGCCAGTAAAGCAAAGGTTTCATCACCAGTAGTCTTACGTTCCAGCATCAACTCTACAGTGGCCTTTGGCACCCGACTTATCGACTGATCGACCTTGATTGATACTACTGGATTCACATCAGGAGGTGCTTTCCCATCAATTAGGATCTCGTACGCTACCCGATCGACAACACTGGTTAGTGGCTTTGCCATACACTCATTTTTTTGATTAGGGCTTGCGGATTAGTCTCCCAAGGGCGGAAAGAAAATCCGCTGTCCAGGACGAATATCCATGAAGTTGGTTAAGCCATTTACTTTAGCGACCTGCAGATAATAGCTGGAATCATTGTAGATGCGATAGCACATCAGTGGCAAGTGATCTCCATCTCGCACAATTCTCACGTGTGTCAAATCAGGAGAACTCTTTCCTTTCTCTTTTACCCGGAGTTTGTTGTTGGGCTCGGGATCGAATGAAAGACTAGCTTTAGCTCGTAATGGATTCCCCTTCGCATCAAAGAGCGTGTAGGATATATCCATCTTGGTGCATTGCCCTCTCCAACTCAAGCCTCTACCCCAGTACACTTCCACCAAACGCGGGGAGTGTATATTTCCCTGGTACATGACCAGCAACTTCCTGAGGGCAGCAATTTCTTGAATGACGTCCTTACTATCCGGCACTGCTCCGGTGCAATCGAACCAAACATCAAAACTGAGCGTTTTGGTGTGATCCGTAACCCGACGTGGAATCTCATCGCCAGAGACCGAAACTCGCCTACTCTTTCGGCTCGGGCTACCGCGTTCCTTAGTGGTTGCATTGTAGTTTATCTGATAACTCTCCGGATTAATACTTACCGTCAACTCTGTTGCATTACTCCTCTTGTAAGGCTTAATCTTCATCTTATTCAAGGCCATCTCAGATCTGTTTTAGTAGGTAACTAAATGTTAGCAGCTAGCGGACGCGATGTTCCGCTATCGCTCTGCGAACAACCTCTTCGATTGCCTGAAGCACTTCGTCAGTAAGCTCCACCGCGGGGGCCTCTTGTTCTTCCTTTTCACTTGAACCGGTGGCACCCTTTTTGGCCTGTTCGTCCTTCATACGGGCCTGGATGACTAATTCTTTGATTTCAACTGGCATAGCTGATAATTTACGGGCCGTCAAAGGCCGCTTACTTCACAATGGAGAAGTACTGATAGCTAAAGGTGATGGTCTCCATCGCCAAATTGCTTTCCTGTGAGTTGAAGTTGCTAATCTCCCATTTCGACGGAATAGCATTAACGAAAGACCATGTCCGTATAGGTTCGCTTTTGTTCTGATGCCGGTTCATGAGGTACACATTGATATCCCGCCGCTCTATCCAGCGTTGATCTTCCCCCGGAGTGGTGGTTAGGGTGTCTTTGCACCAATTCCCAAACTCTGAGGGCCAAATGACCAAGCCTCGCTTTAGCACCAGGTTATCGTACTTGACCCGACCGGGCACACGATGCGAGAACCGGTTTTCACCGCCTTCCTTGATTTCTTCAAATTCAAGTTCGGCTGTGATACCAGATATCTCCTGGAACTCAGCATCAAATTGACTCTTGTTCCTTTTAGTTACCCCCAGTAGTTTCACTGCGAAGTAAAAACTGACTGGGGGTAATTTGCGTTTTGCCTTACTCATCGTGGGCTATTATGCCTTAGCGAAGGTGATACCTTCATGCGCTAACACGAGTGTTTCCAAGGCAACCTCACTAGACTCCGCATTGAGATCTGGCCCAGTAAGCTGCATAGGCCAAGCATTCTTGAGGTTCCAAGTGAACATCGGCTTGTGCTCTTCGTCGAGCAGCTGAATCACTACATCCTCGCGCTTGATGGTATTCATCTTCACGCCCTGGAAGTACTTCATCAGTGCTTCATCATCCTTAAACATTCCCTTCTTCAAGGTAATGTCCGTAGCCTTTTTCAAGCCTGGCATCTTCACTGTAGAGAATTCTATACTGCTACCGGCCCGATATTCGATTACGTCGTATTGAGTATCTAATCCAGTAACTTCTTGAAAGGCAACCTCGCCAACATCACCGATTTTAACCGAGAAATGAAATTTGGGTACCGGCCAGGGAGCTTCTTGTTTATCGCCTGCCATGTTTTCTATCTTTTATGAATGTGAGAAATAGGTTTTTAAGACTTCTGCATTTGCTGCTGGAAGGTAATTACGATGAATTCCGCTGGGCGAGTTACCGCTAGCTTCACCGTGATCCGCATGATACCATCAAGAATATCGACCGGCGTCATCGTAACCCCCAAACCAACATCTACACTAAAGGCATCCTCAGCGGTAGCACCAGCCAGTGCACCTTGTTGCCAAACATTGGTCAGGAAGTTGCTGATGGTCGCCTTGATGTTCACCCAGGTATTAGCTGTATTTGGATCAAACACATAAGGCTCAGCAGCGTACTTGATCGACTGCTCAATGAAGATCACCGTACGGCGAACACTGATATAGCGCCAATCCTGGCTATTGCCGTCCAAAGTACGAGCACCCCATACCAAAACCCCTTTGCCAGGGAAAGTACGGATGGCATTTACGGCCTTACCTGAAAGTGGTACGTTTAGATCCTCCTGCTCTTCGTTGGTCAGGTTAACGGCTGGCTTGATAACCGAACCTACACTTACGTTAGCAGGTGACTGCCATACACCGATACTACTATCTACCATTGAGTACACACCCGCCATACAACCACTAGGTGGAAGCAAATTGAGCTTTGCCCGCAACGTATTCATTACCTCGCGATACAATGGGCTAATAGCAAGTAGGGTCTGATGAAGTGTCTTGACATCCTTACGTGCCTGGATTGCTTCTTCAATTTCAGATTCTGCCTTAACAATTAGCAAGTCGGCATTCATCGCAGCGATTGCTGTCTTGGCGCCGTCGGCCGCATCCTTTGGGAAGTCCATTACCGCAACAGCTTCCTTGATTTCTGTCAAGGTGCTGTCTTTAGCAAAAGCATCTTTTGTCTTCACGATAGCTGCTCGCATTTCGGCTAGATTAGCCTCCTTAGCACCTACCATTTTCATGAACTCTGCCTGGATATCCTCAGCAGTTGGCTCTTGAATATTACCATCGCCGTCGGCCTTGCCTTTGAGCTTTTCGATGCTCTTAGCAGCGGCACCTAGATTAGCAGCCATTGCCTTAAACTGATTCCGGGTACCAATGAGGTCACCATCATCCATTTGGTCAACGATCTCTTGTAAGGCTTCTGAGGCAGTAGTCAATGCTTCAACCGCTCCTTCTTTTGCGTCCAGTGCTGGATCCGGCAAGGTAGCTTCTGGGTCGAAGGCCTCCAGGGCAGCAATAGCAGCCATGGTATTCGTAGGAATATTGGCTAGTAGCTTACCAAAATTGGTAGTAGACAAAGCCGAATCGATTTCAGCTGGAATATCCTCTGCATCAGCTGGCACATTATCCAGTGCTGCGGCGGCGTCTTCAATGTCCTTTTGTTCAAGATTCTTGATGTCCTTGGCTAGTTTACCCAAGCCCTCGAACACCTTGAACAACTCTGCGTGTAAGGCAGCTGTAGGAATATGATCAATTTCAGCATTGATCAAGTTAGCACGCCCTTGATCCAATACACCTTCCTTTACGCTCTGCGCATTGTCCTTCTTGAGCAAATTCATGAAGGCGGTACGGGTAGTGGTATCAACGTTCAAGAAGTCAACCTCCTCAGCCGATACAATGGTGGTATCTAACCAAGGGTAGTAAGCCGAGGCGAAGTCCAGGAAGTTATTACCTACCCCCATACGGAACTTCTCGATCACGTCTTCAGAATCGCGGCTGCGCTTCTTGTAACCACCGTGTACATCCAGGATAGCTACCCGACTGCGCATCGTCAAACCACAGTGCTGGATCATCAATTGCTGCAGGCTGTAGCAATCGGCTTCCTCAAGTAGTACTGCATCTGGAATAACCACCATAGTTGGTTCTGGCTCCTTCAAGAGCGTATTGATACCAATCAACACTTTCTCACCATCTACGATTTCTTCCCCGTGGAAGTCTCCTGCAGCAACGGCAGAATCGTAATCTCCAACGGAAACGATGTAGCAGTCGTTACCACCATTCGCGAAGAACAGACGCATGCTATTGAAGAGCATGAAGCGTCGTGCGTTAGGCTCAAGCTTGTAATTGAGCTTTTTCGTGGTGATGTCGTACGTGGTCTTTGGAGCACCACCGAAATACAGTAGGAACTCGCCGAAAGACGAAATACGAGTAGGGACGTTGGTCAGGTCCCGCTTGTTACGAATGGCCTTTTCTGTGTATCCAATAAACGCTGGTACCGCTGTAGCAACCGGTACCGCCGAATTGGGAAAGGCACTTTTCTCTTCGATGTAGACGCCAGGAGTGGCATAAACTTTAGCCATGGACTATGGATTTAGGAATTATTAATCATATGTGTATATACATATCTGAAAAAGCCGTCAGCACCCCATCGATGCGTTCGACCTTGATTTGATTTGGAACAGGGTGTGGCAACGAGATAGACAATGATGATTCCATCTCTTCCCCACCATTCTTCTTGAGAAGATCCAGTTGAATCACCGTTGTTTGGTTTTTCAAAAGCTTGATATCCTCGTCTAGTGTCAGTGTCACTTTGGAAACCTGCCCTTCTTGGTTGGTCTCACGATTTGACTCTGTGTATGCAATAGGTTCTTTATTGTTGCTTAATTGCAGTCCATCAAAATTCACATTGTTGTGATTGATGAGATTGTAGCGCCAGCGCGTGCCTCTGCTCTCAAAGGCTAGTTTTAAGCCTGGTATCTGATCAATTACCAAAGGTTCTCTAGCATTGATTTCCACCTTAGGAATGTGAAGCTGTACCAGCCCCCATAAGCCCTGGTTTCCGCCAGGAATCGCTGTACAGAATTGTGCTGTCTCGGCCACTGCCTCTCCCGAAGTATTGGTCAGGTCCAGGTGATAGACACCCCAGTCTTCCTCGACGAGACTAAGCACGTATGGAGGTACTCCTTCGACCTGGCGCCGCAGTGTTTCTGTTATTATCTGTTTTCCGGCGGCATCAGTTACAGACAACAATAATGGCCGATGCTCCGGCAGTTCAGGTACAAATTGAGGTGCAGACAATGCCACCTGCTGAGTTGCTGGATCAACCTGTACTGTACTGATCGAGGGGGCTCCCGCTTCTGCCATAGACCACTCGTGTAGAAAGGTGAATATCTTATTGGTATCTGGCTGTAACGGCAAATCCGTATAGACATGAAAGTCATTAGCCGCAACAGGAGAAGTAAAGGACATGGAAAAAGAGAGCAGAATTGACCCTAACTGAACTGTCTCTTCTAGTGGATCGCCGTTGGCATCTTTAGGGATGCCCACATAAAGCCAATACTCGCCTGATCTATTGTTAAGGCGCAGATCAAAGTGCTTCATTATAGCGGCCGTTAACGGGCTAGGCCGCAAGTCGAATGCAGCTTCCACACCATCCGCGTAGAACGAATGCTGGGTAGTTAGGCGAAATATGGGAATATAGGTTTTCTGTGACACGTCAATGGTTCCTCAAATAATGTCAATCCTTTTTTTCTTGCTCGCTCGCAAAGCCAGTAATCTGTGGTGTTTCTGCCAAAATCATGTCTTCTGTAATCGACAACAAACGCCATTTGTACAAAACAGATGGAAGGTGCTTAGTACCTACAGCTGTCCAGAAATTACTGAGCTCCTTGATATCAAAATTGAAAAGTTCTACCGTGATCTTTTCAACATTAGCATCTAGTTTACTTGTATTCTGAGGGGTAAAAACTTGTTTACCCTGAAAGAATCCAATTACGCTAGAGAGGCTTTTTAATGCCTCCGTATAGTTGGCTGGTTGATAGTAAGCGGAAAACAAAATGAACAGGCTAAGCTGTATGGGGGGATTCTTTAAATCTCCTTTTCCCAATGGCATGTTATAACTGGTTCGCTCCTGCTGTACACTTACCAAACTGCACAATACTTTGTTCTGGCCACGAAAAGCCACACTGCCATCCAAATTCACAAGTGCAGATAATTCCACAACGTTTTCTTGCACGCCCATTCGACGCATCAAAAATCCGTTCAAATCTGAAGTTATTGCACTCATTACCTGATCAATCATAGGGCAGCACTAGCTTACAGTCTCAATGGGCAATGCCATTAAGTCCAATCATGGAAAACATTAAAATTCATTTACGCACGAATCCAATTCGTGCTCAAAACAGGATGAATACCACTAATGAACATTAAAAAACATGCTCATAAAATTCGGCAATCAGCCTTTATAGGGGAGTAAGATTTAAAGCTTATGATCGGCTATCTATATCAATAAAAGTAGCATGTTCGGGCCGTCGGAAAAGGTAAACAATGACGTCTTTACCGCTTTCCTTTTAAGCTTTATTTCACAGGGACAAGTTATTTCTCTTCTTGTTCAGGGGGAGGAGTAACAAGCACTCGAATAGCGAGTACCGTTAGTCGAAATATATAAACAATAATAAAGCTAAAGAAATAAATAAGTAAGAAAAACTCCGTTACATATATTTTCTCCTTCGGAGAAAGGACTCCCTGACGGTCCAAAAAATCAAAGCACCCCAATATTAAAATTGACATCGGGACGGCGATTAAAAGGGCCGTTAAGAACCACAAAAACTCTCTGGCAATAATCTTCTTCATGCTCAAAGTTTAAGGCAGTTTAGAGCGATGACGCCGAAATCGATTGTAAACCAATATGGTGAGAATTCCTCCCAATAATAGCCCAATGGCAAATGGGAATAATCGTAGGAATTCTAAAGTTTCATCTTTCGCTACGTAGAGCAGGAAATAGTACAGGCCAAATAAAATGGCGACCGCACTCAGCACATAGACAATCCGCAAGGTCTTGTTCTCAAAAAAGAGATCTCGGACCCGCCAGTCAAAGATGGAGATAGCCAACCCCAGGATAAACGCACCAGCCAGGAACAGCCCCAGTAAGATGACGATATTGCGATAGGAGAACAGGTTGCTGGCCAGGTTAAAAAACCAGCCATTCACCTTCGCGTCCGTGAATCGAACGGCCATCGCCTGCCCACCACCCGTTTGCCGGGCTAGCAGTTGCCATAAATCCAGCGTGCCATTATCATAGCCCAAGGCCCAGATACCAATACCTGCCAGGTTCTGACCTTCCACCCACTCGTATTTCTTGGCTAGGGTCACGGTATCATCAAACCAGACCTTCTCGTAATTCGTCGAGTCTTTCTGGACAATGTAGTATGCGCTCCAGCTTTCCGGTTCATAGCGGCGCTGCTGGGTTCGACCGTACTTGGCCATTATGGCGCGGTAGGTCAGGTGTTTCTCAAAGTAGAACTCCTCACCACGGTCACGCAATTGATTGGAAGTACCACTCCAGACACCACCGTAGTACGGCAGGCCAAGAATCAACCGATCCCGTGGCAAACCTTGGTCGAGGTATTGATAAACACTCTTCTCAATGCTGTAAGGCCCGCTACTACGCAGTGGCGCAATGGGGCCATCGGTATAGCTGTTCCCTGTATGAAAATCATAGCCGGTAATCAGGAAGTAGTCCACCTTAGTAGCCAGGCGCTCGATGTCGTACAAATAGGGTGCCCGTGCCTTGCTTCTCCTTCTACTAATGGGCAAATTGACTTTGGGCAGTACCAGCGTCATTATCTTATCTTCCGCATGGAGTCGTTCTGAAAGTTTGATTAGGAAATTGGTCATTTCCAGTTGTAAGCCTTCCGGTACCAATTCAAAGTTCACATCAATACCATCGCCTCCCCTTTCTTCTAATAACAGTACTAGAGAGTCAATTAGATTTTCTTGTTGCCGATTGCGGTTGCGCAAGAAGATTCGGTTGCCACCCGGCGTATGATTCGCAATGGTTAAAAGCACCTTCGATCCACCTTCCTTAGCGGCGTCAATGAAGGGAGTATTGCGCCAGGCCTGGATAACCTCCGGATTGGTATAACCTCCTGTTTCTGGATCAACGTTGTAGGCAAACCAACTAACGTGTGAAAGCAGGTTGAAGTGATAGCTTTCATAAGCAGAACCCATCCAATAAGGATGCCAACCAAAGACCTTCATCGATGCTTGGATGGTATCTAGGTTGACAAAGCGGACGGCATCTTGCTCAATGATATTCTGGTATACATCCCAGTTCATATCGCCCTTGCCCGACAGGCTATCATAGAAAGACAAGTCTGATCCATTCAACAGTTGAAAAAGGCCACCAAACTGCTGTTCAATACCAGGCAACTCCCATTGATTAGCCAGTTGCCCTACTTCGGCGGCCTGGCCTCGTGCCCGGTCCATGACCTGATACAGTAGGCGATCTTCATCTGCTACAGCGGATTCATCATCGCTTACTAGGGGCAGATAATCGGGTTGCCCGGACAGGCGATCCTGGAGGTGTTGATTGTAGTCCCAGAGGATGAGCCCCGCCGGGAGGCACAAACCCACAAAAAGGACAGTAAGATAGACCCACTTCTTCATGGCAAGGGAATTTCTTGAACGCGAACATCTTTCAACTCCAGTCGCTCTGACCAACCTTGAAACAAGGTGTAGAAGCCAACGATTTTCACGTATAGTGGATAGCTGTTTACAGCACTATCATTAATAAAATTCAAGTAGAAATCATACGACGTCTGTTGGCTTACCTCATCAACAGTCTTCGTTTTGTAGAAGGCACAACTACAGCAATCTTCGCAACGCTCTTGCCTACTCCCCAGGCAGCTGGCATCACACTTACAAGAAGAAAGGCTGCTACAAGGGTACGCTAATAGCCTCCCATAAGTATCGGCTTGCCGATCCAATTGAAAGAGGGTGCCTACACCATCAATCAGTGGCCCTAAGTCATCCGACAAGCGTCCTCTCGACTTCAGCCGACGCTCCAAAATATCTTTGTTCCGAGCATTGGTGAACCCAAAAGACAAATCAGCGCTGAGCTCTCGGGGCAATAACTTAACCCGTTCAAAACCATAAGCCGTAATAGCTGCCGACACACCTGGTGCAGGCCAAAGCGCAGCTATTTCTTCTTCCAGCGTATTGAAGGCCGCTAAACTGGCATCACTGAGGCCAATCCAGTAGAAAAGCCCCTGTAGTTTAGCATCGGGCACAGCCTCTCTCGGTACCTGAACCGGGATCGTAGTGAAAGGCAGACGCTCGATATTCAGCACATTACTGATGGACGAAACCTCATCCATGATAGGCGCAAGAATTGTGTCCTGTATTGGCTTCACCACCCGCGTAAATAGAGAATCGGTAAGCTGATAAACCGTATCGTAAAGCGTAGGCGGTTGGCGCACCACCTGCAAGTCGACAAACTGCCGCTTCAAGCCCGGTGTACCTTTGAGGCGGTAGCACAGCCATTCCTCCTCGGTGATGACCACTGTATCTTGATAAGCCATCGTATTGTAAGTGACACGCCCCAATTCCTTGCGGGTAGTGAAGTTGTCACGAGCTTGAATCCGCTTGACGAGTCGTGGTTTCTTCCCGGCGGCATTGATACTGACAAATATGGTATCGCCGGGCTCAAAGCCCTGATAGTTGAAGCAAGCAGACTTCCACCACCGGATTCGTTGCTCTCCACGAGGTAGAAGAACTTCCGAATCCTGGGGCTGTGGCTTGATGACAAGTTTTCTCCGAGAACGGAGTACACTATTGGCATCCGTATGTACCAGCTCCCGGTAGCGGAGAAGAGAATCCCCCCTGTTGATTTGAAAAACACTAATCATTGAATCCTGGTAGTAAAACCCATCCGTATTAGGCTGGCCTACAGGATTGAGATAGCTGGTATCACGTACCCAAGCTGTCGTATCTGGTACAGGCGGAATGCGCACACTGCGCAGGTCACCGATTGTACGCTTAAGGCCAGGAGAAGCTTTCACGACCACTTCCATAGGCAACCAACCCTCTTCAATGGTCAGTTCGGCTGAAAAGAGGGAAGTTTCTTGCCCTGCTGCGAGGGTTTCACCTTGCTGGTTTAGTACAAAAACAGAACGCACCGGGCCACTATCCTGGGTACTGAAACTCAGGCGCAGTGTATCTCCTACTTGTAATGCAGTTAATGGAAAACGAGTAGCTGCAAGCCGCTTGAGCTTAAACTGCCCCGTCGGATCTATAGTGGTGGGTGTAGCGGTAGAATCCGTAGGCTGTACGGTGCTAAAACCGGGCACAGGATGAGCCGGTCGCCCCTCTACCAAAGTACAATAGAACAGCTGACAAATTAGAAGTAAGAATATGGGTAATACAGGTCTCATACGGTCGCACTCAAATCAATCGATTTCGGAGGATCGTTTTAATTTAATCGTTCCAATATTCAAGCAATACACACCTGAATATTAGATCAAACCTTGCGGCTTGCAATACTGGAAAAGGGGAAAAGACGTCAACCAAATGTAGTTTTTTTCTAGCAAAATCGCCGGTTCCTACCCAATTTAATTATCTTGTTCGAGCGATTTATGCAGGAAATCCCTTTGCTATATCGTGACCTACATACCTGACCCATATGTCTTCTAACACCGATATTCAGACTCCAACTCTGCTGGAGCGGACTCGCGATTCGCTCTATTTTGACCGGGGCGACCTGGCTCGAAAACTCCGCAATAAATTAATCAATGATCATTTCGTAGTACTGCTGGGTAACCAGGGAGCAGGCAAGTCTTCTTTGGTGGATATTGCCCTTCGCAATGCAGTAGAAAGTGGGGATGTAAGTGGCGACAATGGCAAGCATTGGAAGATGATCTGGACCAATCCCAATGCAAATCCTATACGGCATTTGGCATTGGATTTGGCCAAGCCCGGTGCCCTTAAACCCAAGGGTGCTGCGCAGATCAACGATTATGCGCACATAGAAACGCAGCTACGCGAAGGCAACCACGGCCTCATCAAGGTATACGAAGATGCATTGGAGGTGTCGGAAGAGCCCTTCAACCTCCTCATAGCCATCAATCAGGAGCAAGACCTCTATCGCTACCAGGATTTCATCCCGCAAGTAGCGGAGAGTGGCGACGACATCCGCTTCCTGGATCTTGTGATGACAACAGCCCGGGAGAAACTCCCCATTTATCTTGTCTTTATCACGGATACCGAAAACCTCGGACACTTTAGTCGCTATCGGGGTATGCCGGAGGCCATCAACAATTTCCGTTTCAATGTCCCTTTCCTATCAGCGGTAGAATACCAGGATCAACTTAAGGCCCTCGCAAGTACAGACGAAGAAAGAGAATACGTAAGCCGCCTGCTACAAGGACTGGCAAAGCTTGAACAAAACGAGGATCGGCAAACGCTGTACAAGCTCCGGCACTGCCTGAACTATACCCAACTGCTATTTAGCGAACTCTCAGAAGAAGAACAGAAGGCACCGGGAGCACTACTAAAAGCTTTCGACCAGATCAGTGCTGACGACCACTACATTGATGAGAATGGAGAGCTTAAGGCCCGTCCGCGTAGTGGCATGGAAGAAGCCCTCAATCACCACTTAGAGCGCCTCTTCAATAGCCTACCGGAAACAGAGGGCAAGGAAGGACGCCTACAGAACATTGCCGAGTTCCTATTCAAGGCGCTCACCTTTGAAGGCCCCGATGCCGTGCCTTTACCCCAACCACTGTTTGCGAAAGACCTACTGAAGCTATGTAATCGCCTACCGAAGGATAAGGTCAAGATGGCCGACCTGCAAGCCATTATTGACCACTTCAACAGCGTGCACGCTAATGAGGTGACCAAGCATGTATTCCTAGACGTATTGGGCAGCGAAGAAGAAAAACTGACCGAACACAGTATTGTAGACATCAACAACCCGGCCATCTTACACAGCTGGCAGCGGATGCAATACTGGGCAGAAGAAGAACTGCTCCATGCCAATATCTATAAGGCCATTATTCGCGACGCCAAGACCTACAGCACGCAGGTGGCAATGGATAAAGCCCGGGGAAAGACAAACACCAACGGAGAAGCAACTGCTGAAACTACTGCCGCCAAAAACTCTTCTTTTGAGCAGCTCTTCGAGCAATTTAAGCAACTACCCAATCAGTGGCTCAACAAAGGAGAGGAAGAGAAAGAAGCGCCCAAAACCGAAGACTTACTCTACACCGGCGCCTCCTTATCCGGTGCGGTAGCTTGGCGCGATACCGGCCAGCCTAACGAAACCTGGGCGGAGCGCTATCTGCCACCAGAACCTGCTGGTTTCTCATTAGAATTCCTGAAGGAAGTACGGACAAAGTTTTCTATACCGGCTACCAATCCAGTTACCCAGCTATGGGTAGCGCGTTGGTTTGTGGATACCAGTGAAAGGGCTACCCAATTAGCCTTGGAACGGGAACGCGCCGAACAGATTCGCAAAGAAAAGCGGACCCGACGGATTAACCGCATCATTACCGCCTTGGGTACACTTTCGGTGATTACCATGATTTTCGCCGTTCGGGCGTGTGATACAGCAAAGGCAGCCAAAGAGAACCTCGATCTGGTTGACTTTGTAGAAATGTTGCAGTACTACGACGTACTCAACACCGAAACCAACAATGACTTCCTCGACCTCTATGCCCTGCACCAAGAAGTGGTGGAAATTGATAGCATTCAGTCCTACGAAAAAGTACTGCAATACTTCCACCAGCGGGATAGCATCGGTAGAGATACCAACCAAAACCATATTGATCTACTGCCCTTCAGTAACCGTAAAGAAGAGCGAGATCGAAGCATCTATGCCCTTTCCCTTATCGGGGATCTCTTTTCCTATCTAAAAGAAGGAGAAGAACCCACCGGGCTGTACGCAAAACCAATCATAGGAGACATTCTGAACTTCTTAAAGAAGGATAAAGAAACTGGCTTTACGCCCGACCAAGCACCTTCCCTAGAGCAGCTCTGGCGATACAGCAAAGAGCACCTCTACGATGCCGAAAGACGAGAGGCCTATGGCTTGGGTATCCAGCAGCCTTATCTGTACTACGCGTTGGAGGCCCATATCGACATACTCGCCAATGGTAAGGAGCATCGTTTTGGCAATAAGGAACTGAACTGGCCGGTATCTACCATTGTACCTGCCCAAATTCGCGCGCTAGCAAGTAGCCCTGTTGACGCCGATAAAATGGCTTTTGGTGATGCCAATGGACAGGTGGTTGTATTACTAGAAAACCCCAACAAGGACGATCCTCCGGAAGGCTACGTCATGCCGAAACCTGTCCCAACACTAGTGAATACGATGACTTTCTATCAGGAACCTGATGGAGAAGAGGTCATCTTTGTAGGCACTGCGGCCGGGCGCATCTACAGCTATGGTGGTCTTGAATATCCGCGCGGAGAACATCCTCAAAAGCTCCTGACCGAGATGTCCAATTCTGTCTACCATCTGGAGCATTTCCGTATCGACGGTGTACCACTCTTGTACATTGGCTATGCTACGGGCATTGCCGTCATGGACTTGCGGACTAAGCGGCTCCTGTTAAAGCAAGAGATCGTGGAAACCTATGATTTCCCACGGACCAATGATTTTGCGGTAGACCCCATTACACAAACCCTCTTGGTGGGGGGTAAAGACGGCGCCCTAGTGTTCCGCCTTGAGCGCACCAGAAGAGGCTTCCGACTCAATCGCCCGCATAAGATTGTGACACCAGACATAGTGGTTACCAGCATTGGCCTCAAGCGCTACCCTGCGGATAACGAAGCTTATCTGGCCATGGGTACAGAGACTGGAGAATTGCTATTGAGTAAAGACTTCCCCTCCTGGTTAGGCTTGTTGGATAAAGACGAAAATGCCTTTGGTTTAGGCTTTAGAACATACACAGGGCATCGTACCTCGGTACTGGCCTTAGACTTTGCGCCGGATCGTCCACAATTGGCAACCGTAGGTGCCGGGCTTCGTTTCTGGGACCTCGCTGATGTGGATTCACGCTGGCGCCATATCGATATCCAGCAGGGTACGGTAGGTTTCCAAAAGATTGCTTACCTCAATGCCAATGAGCTGGTGGGAGCCGATCTATTGAATATCAAAGTATGGCGTACGGGTGTACTACCACAATGGGAATACCTGGACCGCCTTACCTCTTATCACGAACAAGGAAATGCCCCGCAGTAGCAAAATAAACGAACAGGTGCTGGATGCACTACAGGATGCGCAAACCTCCATACAAGTATGGGGGCAGACGCCCCTGGAGATAAGCCTCACGCGCCTGGTACTGCGGCAGGCCAAGGCAGGCTGTCGGGTGGACTTTCTCATCAGCAGGCCCCATTGGGCCCACCTGGAAATTGCCGATCGCTACCTAGAGCGCCTGGAAGAAGCGGGCGGGCACATCTACTTCTACGATGGCCAAAGCGAAGGCCGAAGCTTTATGCTCATCGATGATGACACCCTGCTCTGTGAACGCTACATGCCCTTCCTGGACCGCTACGAAATGGGCGTACTGACGGATGAGTGGGTACTAAAATACCAGGATCGTTTTGATGAATACCTCAGCCAGGCGAAACGCTTTGAATCCAGCACCGCTGGTGCTTACCAGACCGATTCGCCCCAGCAAGCGGGTGAAGAACCTGTAAAAATCCAGTTCACCGCCCGCCCCGAGCAAGTTGACATTGCCGAGCCTTTTGAGCTCAGCTGGACGGTGGAAGGCGCTACCAATGTAATCATCAGCCAGGGTATTGGCGCGGTGGGCCGAAACGGCCGCAAAATCCTACGTGCCGAAAAGGACGTGACCTTCCTACTGACGGCTCAAAGCCGTAACGGACAGTTCACTGCCTCGGCAGCAGTAGCCGTTAATCCAGCGGCTAAAATCACCTACCGGCTCACTACTTTCGAGCCTGGCAGTGGGCAAGAGATATTGGTGTCGCCATTGGCTAGTCTACCGAATTACTACAGCGTTGTCAAAGGCCAACTGTTGCGCGTTTACTGGCGGGTATTCAATGCCGACAGTGTGCAGCACTCTGAGTTGGGCGAGGTTTCCGCCGAAGGCATGCACGACTTCATGGTGACGGAGCTAAGCACCTTTAGCATCATCGCCCGGCAGGGCGATACGACCATCCAACAGGCGATTGTACTCAACGTGTTGGACCTGGTACAAGTAGATGCTTTCTTAGCCCAGGTGCAGCAACAGCAACCCGAGCTACCAACAGACGGGCCTACCGCCCCTGCAATAAATGCACTAGCCGCAGATGCCCTCCTACCCCCTCCCCCGCCATTGGAGAAACCGAGCCCCCCGGATAGTCTCTGGCAAAAATTGGGTAACTTCTTTGTGAGCAAAAACGATGGCGATGAGCAATAGTACGCCCCAAGTATCTGGCCTGACCCGCTTCCTGTGGTTCTGCGCAGGCATGAACAAGCAAGTTCTGCTGAGCTGCCCCGAATCGGAGCACATTAAAGCCGTAGGTATTGGCGCTACCGTGCTCTTTACCGGAATGCTGGCAGCCCTATCGGGTGGTTACGCCCTGTACACCGCCTTTGGTTCCGCAGCGGCAGCCATCCCCTTTGGCCTTTTCTGGGGCCTGGTGATCTTCAACCTGGATCGCTTCATGGTGTCTACCATCAAAAAAGACCAGTCTTTTGGCAAGCAGCTGGTACAGGCTGTACCCCGCTTAGCACTGGCCGTACTGCTAGCCCTGGTCATATCCAAGCCCTTGGAGATTCGCATTTTCGAATCTGAAATAGCCGCCGTACTACAAGACCAAAAAGTAGCCAAGCTGGCCGCCGTAGAGCAGCAATACGAAACCAGGCTGCAAGACCAGGAAGCCGCCATCAGCCGCCTGGAAGCCGCCACCGAAGCCAAACTCCAACTTCGTGAAAGCAACTACCAGGACTACAAATGCGAGTGCGATGGCACCTGCGGCACCGGCAAACGTGGCCGCGGCAGCGAGTGCGAGCGCAAAGAAGCCAAGTACCTGCAAGCCCAGCGCGAATACGAAGCCGCCAAAGCCAGCAACGACGAACAAATAGCCCTCATCCGCACAGAAATAGCCGAGCTCAAAGCCACCCGCACCGAAACGGTAGCAGACACTGAATCCGTCTTCTCCTACGGCCTGGTAGCCAAATTGGCCGCCAGCGAGCAGCTACCCCCCGGCCCCCGCATGCTGATACCGCTTCTGATCTTCCTCATAGAGATATCGCCCATCCTGGCCAAGCTCCTCTCCCCCATCGGCCCCTACGAACTGGGCCTCCGCCGCGCCGAAGAAGCCTATGCCCTGAGCCAAAAAGGCCAGCTGGATGACCAACGCCGAGCAGCTAATAAACAGCAGCAACTTCAGGAGAGCATTGATCAGGCAGAAATAGAAGAAGCCGTAGCCCAAAAACGCAAGGCTATCAAGGCCCTCTCCAATGCACAGTTGGAGCTGATGCAGGATCAGATCAATGAGTGGGTGGAGAAGGAAAAGCGGAAGAAGAAATAGCCCCATCCCCGGCCCTTCCCCCTGGGGAAGGGGGAGTTTTTGCAAAGCAAGCTTTGCAGAAATAATACTTCCGACATTAAAGTTATCCCAATCAATACACATGTAGTAAACTATCAAATACAGGCGGGAAGGTGGCCCCGGTACTGTTTACCTACGGTGATTGTCACTGCGTTCCTCTGAGTTGAGCGAAGCGAGTCTACCTGCGGTGATCGTCGCAAGCTCCTCGGAGTTAGCGGGGCGAGCATTTTTTGGTTCGTTTTTGTTGCGATTGAGACCACGGAGTAGCAGCGAAGCTAAAAATGAACAACCCCGGAAGTAAGAGATAACAAAAGGCTTTGAAAAACAGTTGTTTTAGCACCTATCGTATTAAAATGTAATTACAAAACAAGACAATGATACAGCCTCGACTTCCTGCCTGCTCGGCAGTGGCCTCACTGGCAGGCAGGTTGGTTCTTTTCATCATGGAAAAGAACAAGAACTTGATAAAATTAAAATTAAACCCATTGAAACTCAAAACAAATCCCTAAATTTAAAAACCCAACCCATCCAACACCCTACGTGCCACACCAGCAATCCATAGCTCGCCAACAAGAAAAAGTGGTTCCACCACAGCCGCAGCAGGCTGCTACGCCCGTAGCCCAAACCCGCCTGGCAGAACCAACCTTAGGCGAGCCAATTCAGCGCGTAGAAACACCCAACCGTACTGGCCTTCCTGATAACCTCAAATCCGGTATAGAAAACCTTTCCGGCTACAGCATGGAAGATGTGCGGGTGCACTATAATTCGGCGAAGCCGGCGCAGCTGCAGGCACACGCCTACGCGCAGGGTACGGATATCCACGTAGCGCCCGGGCAAGAGCGACACCTGCCGCATGAAGCCTGGCACGTGGTACAACAGAAACAGGGGCGAGTACAAGCCACTCGACAACTGCGGAGCAAGGTAGCGATCAATGATGATCCCGGGCTGGAGAAAGAAGCCGATGTAATGGGGAGGCGAGCACTGCGGAGTAGCCCTGGCCGACTGCCAAGCCCCGTACAGCAAAAGAACATTGGTGAAGCAGTTACTCAACGGAAGGTCAACAATTTGAAGCGCCTTCCGGCCGGTGAGCCTTTTGATCAGATCGGTTGGACGCCAATCGAGACCGGAATAACCAAATACAATGCCGTACCCGAAGATGATGCTCACTATGCTTCCCAAAGCCGCCACCTCAATGCCCTAAAGGCCAGAGCAGAGCAAGAACAGCAGGCTGCCGCAGCAACCCTTCAGATTGAAATCCAAGCGGTCGACCAGCAAAGAGGCAACCGCTACCAAACACTGGACGGCGCTAACCAAGCTGTAGACAACGAGGATAGAGAGATTGCCCGCCTCGAGCAACAGAAGCAGCAGAGCCTACAAACGGATCAAGAATTAGAAGAAGGCTACGAAGCATTTCTGGAACGCCCCATCACCGAGGCAAGGGCCCACCGGGAAGGGTTGGTCAGTAATCAAACAGCGGCCCAAAGCCAGTTTGATCTGAGCAAACAACAATTAGCAGCTAAAAAGCGAGCATACAAGCGTGTACTTTCCTACAAGCTCTTCAATATTGATCAGAACATCTCGGATGAAATTACCGCCGTTCATAATCAAATGACTGGTGGGCAAACCGCCATAGACGCTGCTTTTACCGGCTTACAGAACATTAGTGAAGTAGGGGTAAGACTTCCTAAACCAGCCAGTCTTCGCTTGTCGGCACGCGTTAGTAGCAAGGCCAATGAGGTGACCGCCGAGACCAGCAGCAAGTTTAAGAAGATCAAGTTGCTTGATGAGCTTGAGTCGTTGCTTGGAGAATGGCGCAAGATGTACATCGACCCTGCCACCGACCAAGTCAAAGCATCCATCAATGGACCTACAGCTGATGCCGCGAGGGTGGCCTTCGAAAACATCAAGTCGATAGAACAACAAATGTTCTACACCCGGAAGGCAATTTTCAAGGAGCTCTTTAAGAATCCACTACAGATACAGGGCCCTCCGGGTAATAGTGAAGCCACAACCAGCAATCGCGCCTCTGGTTTTCAGATGGCAGATGCCTCCTTATCATTGGTTAAAGGTGAAGCTTCCAGTGTGAAGTCCGGAATGAAGCTAGACGGTGCCGATGCGGAAGTTTTCGGGGTGAAAGAAAAAGGTAAATCTGTTCTGGGTGGTGGTCTCCTACCAAAGACCGAAGTAGGAGTAGATACCTCTGCCATAACGAGCGCTGGAGCAGACTTCATTGCCCGTCTGATCAAGTTCAAGGATATTAAGGACGATTGGAAGAAGGCGAAAGGCAAAATGGAAACAGCCTCCTTCTTTGCGGATAAAATTGACGCCATTGTTAATGTGGCAAATGACGGAACAACCATTACTGAGAATGCCATAAATATGGCTGAAGAAGGCCGAAGCAAGGTTTCTGGTTTCTCCAAGAAAGATGCCTTCGGTAAGATCAGTGAAATGACGGGGGATATTACCTCCGGTATTATGGCTTTGAAGGAAGGCTTCCTCACCGTCAAATATATCTGGGAGGCTGGTCGACGAGCTGGCACCGATGGACAGCAGTCTTTCACCTTTGGTGTAAAGGGGGCTATATCCTTTGCCAAAGCAGCGGAGGGTACGATGAAATTGGCTGCTGGCGTATTGAAGTCCTTCTATAATATTGCTCCGGAACCCCTACTGCGTGCCATTCCAATTCTTGGCATTGCCATAGAGTTAGCCAATGGTCTCTTGTCCTTGTACACTGCCGTTAAGGCGCATCAAGCGAAACAAGAAGTAGCCAGCCAACTTGATCCTTACAAAGCAGGTGAAGAGATAACATCAGCGAGCCTCGCCTCCAAGCTATCCATCAACGCCGCCGCCGTCGGAAGATTGGTCAGCACCGAGAAACGAGGCGTCATGGGCGGCCGCGAAGATTATCTGAGATTTAATGCCTACACCATGGCAAAAATTGATGATCACGTGACTGGCCAGAACAAGGATAACCCATTAACGATCAATGTTGATTCTACCCCGGCAAACAACGTTATACTCAGCAAGGAGGATGTTGCCACCATACGGGAGTATGAGTACCTAAGCAAGATGGTAGAGATCAACCAAAAACGGCGAACTTCTGGCATCCAGTCGGTAATCAAGAGCGCGGTAGGTTTAGTAGGGCAGATCACTACGGCGGCCGGTGTTACGGCTCTGATTGGTACTGGTATTAGTGCTGCCGTAACCGCCACCAGCTTCACGCAGGCGGTAGCCAAGAGTGGCCAAAAGATCGTTAGAAATAATCGGCGTAGTGAACTGGATACAACGATGGGGGCAAATGCCGCCGCCGGCATAGCTTCCTTTGCCAATCAAAAGGCCTACACGGATGCCCGGGGCGAACATACAGATCGTTCGGCCAAGCAAAAGGAAACCGAATACCGCCGGCACGCTTTCTACATTATGGATCGCATATCGGCCCTCCCAAACCCGCCAGCCATAAATGCACAACCTGGAATACTAGACGCCGCTCAGAAGCAAGAAGCAGGTATGACCAAGATGCTAAAAGCCACAGGTGTGGATATGTTTCTGTTCCTGAATGCGGCCAATTTCACAGAACGTTTTAAATTACTGGTCAAAGCACAACAATCGGGTAGATAAATGTCAGACAATACAGAATTACAACGGCAGCAGGTAGATCTAACATTCCTCAAGGAAACTTTAGACAAGGTGGGCATCTATGGCCACCTAACGCCTGTGTCTGACGAATCACCGCTACCTTTCCTGAGTGTACAATTGGGTCTTAATGACCAAGGTGATCAGGCCTACATTCAGATGATGTATATCCCATCTGCTGAAATAATGGACGAGACTAACCTCCTACAATTCTTTGCCGTCATCCCGGAAGCCGGCGAAGGCGTGACGGAGCAGCCCATTCCGGACAGTCTGTTTGCTGCCCTGAACCGACGTACCCCTTTCGGATACTTTGGAACGGATGATCACGGGCAGGCCTTTTGTCGCTACGTTTATGCCCTAGCCCGCTATACACCACCTAATGAGCAAGTTTTCATGGAGGTAATCGACATGTTTACCGGCGTGCTTACGGCCTTTGGCAGTAAAATATTGGCTTATCGCCGCGGCCAACTAACGGAGGCTGAGTTGCTCCAGCAGATATAGTCTGGCAACAGATAAAAACAAGATTCTTCATGCCACACCAGCAGCATACACACCAGGCAGAAACTACTGTCATGTCGCCTACAGCGCGGCAGGTGGCTACTCCTGTGGCAGAAACGCGCCTTGCTGATCCCACACCAGCACCTCCTATCCAACGAGCAGAGCAGCCTAACCGCACCGGTCTACCGGACAACCTCAAATCCGGCATCGAAAGCCTTTCTGGTTATAGCATGGATGATGTACGGGTGCATTATAATTCCAGCAGTCCCGCACAATTGAATGCGCATGCCTACGCGCAGGGTACAGATATTCATGTAGCCCCCGGGCAAGAACGACACCTCCCGCACGAAGCCTGGCATGTCGTACAGCAAAAACAAGGGCGGGTAAAAGCAACGCGGCAGCTACGCAGCAAGGTGGCGATTAATGATGATCCGGGGCTGGAGAAAGAGGCGGATGTGATGGGAGCGCGGGCTTTGCAGAGGCAGCCGACTCTTGGCACTTTTCAACAGCAGTCGACTGATAGGAGGGTGACTCAACGTCGAACGCAGATGGATGAAACAGGGCACCTAACCTATACAAGTGGTGGCAAGGAACGTGATCAAGCTGTGGGAGAAAGAATTGCGACACTAAAAGCGCAAGCTTTAAACTTTATTGCTCGTAGGATTAAATACAGAGCCGCTCATGCTACAGAAGCACCACCAGTTCTAGATTGGGACTTAGAAATAGCCAAAACGCCTCATGTTGCTGTGATCCAATCAGGTACAACTTTCCATTTAGCTATTAATAGTATCTCAGGTACAGTTGAAAATGCCAATAATGTTCGTGATCAACTGAAAATATATGGTGATGAAGCACTGAATGAGCTAAAAGTTCAGCTTACCTCACATCTACCTGCTTCAAGTGCTGAAAAGAGCACACACACTGCAGAAAATCGTCTGGCACATTGGGTAGATAAACGGAAAGAGACTACTGCATATGCCCCTAGTCTAAAAGCCACCAAGAAAGGCGGCGTAGAACATGGGGAAATGCAAATTCTCCACGCCCTTGATCAAGGAGAAGCTAATAAACAGGGAACAGTTCGAGTATTGTGGGTAGGAGGAACTAAGACTCCATGCTATGATTGCGACCATTCTATGTCTCCAATTCACGCTAAAAACGAAGCAAATGAAGGAGGACAAGGGGAGCCAAAACATCATGACCTTAGCGTATTAAAAATTAATGATGAACGCCGTCGTCCTTATGCTCCCTTTACTGGATCTGATGGCTTAAGCAGAGGGACAAATCCAGTTCCAGTCCTAGATAGAGGTGCCGCTTTTGGTAACTGGAAAGCAGTTAACGCGTCAGAAGAGGAAAGAAGGAGAACGAAGGGTTTAACACATCAACCAGCACCTCACGCAACAGGTCGTGTTAAGGGACAAGATCAAGACACTGCTGACTTAGCAGCCTTAAAAGGTGTGAAGCTTCCTGCTCATTAATACTCACTTGCTCAATACGATTGTGGAAAAAGTCTAGTTTGCTACACATGGCTAAGTTCTCTCCATCAACTTAGCAAATTCATCATGTATCAACTTGTCACAAGTTCTGACCTCCGACAACCCTACAGAACAAAAAGCCATCCAGCTCCTCACCAAACACCTACCTTACAGGATAATTTCGCCACCTTGCAAAACAATGAATCTGGCACTGCTGGATCTGATCAATTTTCATTCACACACTTACCATGAGAACCACTTCACAATTTTTCCTCCTTTCCCTGTTTTGTCTACTCTTAATACAGTCTTGTGCTACTCCTGCCATCACGATCGGCAATCCCACACAGGCTGCCACACCGGAGCAGGTAGCGGAGCTCACGAACAGCCTCGCCTCAAATAACACCATTGATCTTCGTCCGAACTTAATCTACTACCTGGATGAAACCCTCGTTATCCAGGGCCTGAACAGCTACACCTTGAACGGTAATGGCAGTACCATCATTCAGCGCAACCCTAATGCGGATGTCATCCGTGTAGAGGGAGGTAGCAATGTAGTACTCAAAAACTTCAAAGCCACCCATACTGAACCTAGCGGCCCAATCGGCTGTACGGGTAGTGTGATCCAAGTTTACAACAGCAGCAATGCCACCATCGACAACTGCCACCTGAACGGTAGTGGTATCATTGGCGTAGTAGCTTACGATGCTACCAACCTGAACGTGACCAACTCTTTTATCTACAACAATAGCCAATACGGCATCCTGTACCAGGGGAGCACCTCCATCAGCATCACCAACAATCGTTTCGACGACAATGGAGACACCGGTAGTGCGCACGTAGCTAAAGCCCTAAACGCCTTCCTCAGCGAAGTAGACATGATGTCTGGCGACGAGAACAAGGCGGACGCGACGATGTCGGGGAATAAGTATGAGTAGAGACTCGCTTCGCTCGTGGGTTAGGTTCACTGCGTTCACGGGTGAACTCGCTAGCACTCGTGGTTGATGCTTGCAAGCTCGCGGGGGGGCTCGCAGGCTCGCGGTTAGAGCTCGCCTTGCGAGCGGTTTATTTCTGTTGTAATTTGGATAAATAGTTTAGCCTACACAATCCTCTAGTAAGTAGCTTCTTCACTACAGCTGGTAGTAACTGCTATGACATAGAGGAAAGAAGTTTTCCTAAAGCGCATGTGCACTAAACTCCCTTCACGAGCGAAGCGAGTTCAACCGCAAACATAGTGAGCACCAATCACGAGCAAAGCGACTCCTCCACGTGAACGAAGTGAGCCTCCCCTGCGAGTGCAGCGAGCACCACCGTGAACGCCAGTGAACTTCCCCCGCGAGTGAAACGAGCACCCCCGCGAACGTCAGTGAGCCCCAACCGTGAACGTAGTGAACCTACTAAAATCACTCCTGCTCCTCAAAATCGTACCCTAGACCATCTTGCATGATAATCCTTGTCAAACTATCGTGCTTGGTGATGGGGTTATCAGAGTTTTTCTTTTTGGTTAGGCGTTCTTGCTCGCTGAGGTAGTGCTTAAACTTGATGCGACGGCAGATGCTTTCGTTGCGGTCATTCTCCTTGTCTCGTAGGAGGCGGAAGCAGTGGAAATGATGATCCACATAGAAGGTCTGGTACTTGGAGGCCTGGCCTTTATCGTCTCGTAAATCAGCGATGAAATCCCAGACGTAATCCAGGCGCCCCATGGCTTCCCATACGACTTGGAGACGTGGTGGAAGGTTCAGCTTTTCCATACGCTTATCCGCCTTATGGAGGAAGAGGAGGCGTGGGTCATCAGCATCCGGTATATTTCCCTCACTGACAATATCCGTAAAGACATCCCGTCGCCGATCCGCTACCGTATCCTGGTAGTTTTGCAGCATGGCAATATCCAGGTAATGGTGTGAGAATTCCTCAATCAAGACACTGAGATAGGCCGACATATACGTCAAACTCACCTGCAGTTCTATCAGATGTTTGATGGGGCTTTCGCCCTGAATGGCTGACAAACGGTTCTTTATATCCTGAATCGTAATATTAGCGGGCATGATGTGCTCGCGAATCTGCTCACCGTACGTACGTCCAGAGCGGTGCGATTTGATGAGCACACGCGCCAACTCCACATTGTCGTGTGCTTCCTGAAGGCGTTGGCGCAAGTCTGAACGGAAAGCCTTCCGACGTTCACTGCTCTCCTGCATGCTCTCCAATCGGTCTTTGACCTTCTGCGCGTCCTCCTTCTGTTGCTCAAAAATAAAATTGACGATTCCGCCCAGGCCACCACCAATCAAGACGGTACTCAAAATCGTATCAGCGGTAGTACGTAGAAAGCTGGCTACCTCAAACCAGTAGCCTTCTTTTGGGTGTCCCGCAAAATTGTAATAGATATAGAAGGAAGCGACCAGGCAGATGGCAAATACTGCTGCCACCGTCCACAAGATGTACTGATACTCCTTGACTAGGCGCATGAGTTTGGTGAGGCTGCTCTCGGCCATGATGAATATGGTGTTTCGGTTTTGGTAGTGTTAAAATACGGAAAAGTAATCACAGGGTGCTTTTCCACTTAGGGCATGGGTTGATTAAAAATTTTTAAAGCCGTTTTAAACCTTTGGCGAAAAAGGCCATCTTACTTACTGACAAGCAAAAAAGACTTGCTAGCAATGGCTTAGCATTCTTTTCATCCCCTATTTGATGAATGAAAAACTCCACCAAAAGAACCTTATTATGAGAAAATTCCTGTTTATCTGCTTCCTAATGAGCTTCACAGCTGCGGCAGTAGCACAAGCACCAGAATCAACCGCCAGTGACGAAACCCTAGGCGATCACTTTAGCTTAGAAGGTGCACTGGAAATGTTCAAGACCTCCGAATCTCTAGAGGAATTTGAGGCAAAAATTAACGACGAGAACAATAGCGTCAACAACCTCGATTTGAATGAGGATGGTGATGTGGATTACATCCGCGTCATTGACAATATCGGTGAGGATGGCGTAGGGCATGCCATCGTTCTACAAGTCCCCATAAGCGAAGACGAATCGCAGGATATAGCAGTAATTGCTGTTGAAAAAGTTGGCGAAGAAGATGCAGTACTCCAGATCATCGGCGATGAACTTCTCTACGGTGAAGACCACATTGTAGAACCTTTCGAAGGCGAAGGTGAGATGGAAGGTAAAGGGCCAACGGCCACTGTGGATTTCCGTATCGTGCGCGTAAATGTCTGGAGTTGGGGCCTCGTACGCTTCATCTACGGACCTACCTATGTACGCTACGTCTCACCATGGCGTTGGAGGGTGTATCCTCGCGCAT
>CAJXOS010000045.1 GCA_913057725.1 uncultured Lewinella sp. | reverse complement strand
GTCAGTCAAGTCATCCGCAGGTACGTATACCGCCTGTACAGAGGTAATAGAACCACGCTTAGTAGAAGTAATACGCTCCTGCATCACACCCATCTCAGTTGCCAGTGTTGGCTGGTAACCTACCGCTGAAGGCATACGACCTAGAAGGGCTGATACCTCAGAACCGGCCTGAGTGAAACGGAAGATGTTATCGATAAAGAACAGGATATCACGACCACCAGTTGGGTCGCTCAAATCACCGTCACGGTAGTATTCTGCAATTGTCAGACCAGACAAAGCCACACGTGCACGTGCACCAGGAGGCTCGTTCATCTGTCCGAATACGAAGGTTGCTTTAGAAGACTCAAGGTCTTTCTTGCTCACCTTACTTAGGTCCCAACCACCAGCTTCCATGCTGTGGAGGAAGTCCTCGCCGTAGTTGATAATACCAGCTTCAAGCATCTCGCGCATCAGGTCATTACCCTCACGAGTACGCTCACCTACACCGGCAAATACGGAGATACCATCGTATCCCTTGGCGATATTGTTAATCAACTCCTGGATCAATACGGTCTTACCTACACCGGCACCACCGAACAAACCAATTTTACCACCCTTGGTATAAGGAGCGATCAAGTCGATTACTTTGATACCCGTAAAGAGTACCTCTTTCTCTGTTGACAATTCCTCGTAAGCAGGTGGCTTACGGTGAATAGGAGCAGAGTTTTCTTTTGAAACGTCGCCGATACCGTCGATTGCTTCACCTACTACGTTAAATAGGCGGCCTTTGATGGCGTCGCCGATAGGCATTGCAATTGCCTTACCAGTGTCTACTACTTCAGTACCACGAGTAAGACCGTCGGTAGCGTCCATTGCGATAGTACGCACGCTATCTTCACCCAAGTGCTTCTGTACCTCGAGGGTCAGTAGCTCACCGCTTGGGCGCTTAATTTCTAGTGCATTGAGAATTTCGGGAAGCTTAGATCCTTCGCCGGAGAAACTTACGTCTACTACCGGGCCGATCACCTGCTTTACTTGACCGATATTTGCCATAATCTGTCGTTATCTGGAAATGTCAACAATAGGTTCTTGTAAATCGGCAGCAAAAATAGGCTTTTGTCTTGATAATCAAAAGGCAAGGCTCACTTTCTTAACCCTTAGCGAAGAGAAATCTTAGTGCATTTGCGAGCCCTCTGAAAGGAAAAATAAGGCCCAATTTACCCAAGGCTGAAATATTATCGGTCAAGTTCAAGGCAGAGCAAACTTTATTCGCCGCAAGGCTTTTCCTAAACTATTATCAACGGTTGCCATTCTACTGTCAATTTCTACTACTTTTGAAGCATGCAAGAGGCAGAATCGTTTACCCGACAACGCTGGCAAGAACTTCTTCGCTATATCCTGCTAGGAACAGATCAGGTTTCCCTACCGGAACAATGGTCCGTTTATCTGGATACTTACCAAAGCACCGCCGAAGAAGCACCCGCTCAATTGCTGGAATTGATCGGAAAAACGCACCTCTTGGACAAAGGCACTTTACCCCTTCCTCGCTGGCAGGGAGAACTACCGGAAGCCCCACCGCCTAGCAAAGGAAAGCCCTGCTCCTGGCGTACGGTTCAACATTTGCAGCTGATCCTTAGTGGCCATCACCTCCGGGCACTACCGGAATTTGTAAAGCTGCTGGATGAACACAATAAGAGGTTGCCGCCGGAGAGCATCCCAGCCCTACTCAATCAATGCCTACAAGAACCAGCACTTTGGCAACTCCTACAGCCGTTGCTCGGAGAAGCTGAAATGTGGCTCATTCGCCAGCACCCCCATTGGTCGCGCCTGTTGCCCGACCTTACCGCATTTGATAGTTGGCCGCAAGCACAAGGCAAGGAGCAATTTGAAATTTTGAAGGCCTTTCGTGCAGCAGATTCCGAAGCAGCTCGCGACAGCCTAAGTGACCATTGGCTCAACCTCGACCATCGAGCGCAAGGGCGAGTCTTGCCAGCACTAGAGGAAGGCTTGAGCGATGCCGACGAGCCTTTTTTAAGCCATTGTCTGCAAGCAAGTCGTAAAGGCATTCGCCAAACAGCAGCCGATCTGCTCGGGCGTTTAGCCGAAAGCCAATACGTTCAGGATGTTTTTGACCAACTACAATCTGAGCTACAGCTCATGAAGGGCAAGCTAGTAGTGAACCTATCAGATGAGCTTCCAGAATGGTCCAAGCGTTACGGGGTATATCCAACGGGCAGCAAAATGCCCGGCGGGCTTAAGATGAACACGCTCCAACAACTCCTGGCTCGCGTACCTTTTTCGTTTTGGACAAAAGCGTGGGCCATCAAGCCATTTGATCTCGTACACGCATTTGCGAATGCGCAACATAGCCAAGCCTTACTGAAGGCCATAAACGAAAGCCTACTTCGATTCCCCGAGCAAGAAGGGCAACAAGCCTTAGTACGTTGGTGGCTCCTGAGTGGTCAAGAAACCTTGTGGAATTCTAAGCCAGGAAAAGCCTTGCTTGAACTCAGCACGCCTGCGTTTTTCAACGAAAGCCTCACCAAATGGCTAGAGCAGTTTGGTCCCTTGGTTCCTGCCGACACCCTGGTAGCGCACTGGCTAAGTAGCAGTACACATAGCTGGAGCAACGCTCTGAGTAAGATTGTGGTACTGGGCTTTCAGGATGTCATCCAGGGGCGCCGCACCGCCGACTGGCACCTTTGGCACTATCGCCAACTCTTCGAAGCGGCAGGCTATGGCAGCGACCCTAAACTATTGGAGCATTTCCGCAGTGGATGGTCATTCCGTTCTAACAGCTTTGGTCGTTGGCATAGCGATCTGGAGAAGATGCTACAAACCCTCCATTTCCGGCAGGAGATGCGATCTGCGATTGCGCAATAAGCCTATATTTACGGTACATACCACATCACACCAAAGTCCGTCATGTATCAATACACCATTTCCCTCCTTGCCCTTCTCTTGATCGTAGGTTGCGGTACTACTCCGACACCACTAAGCGAGTATCCCGAAGTCGCCGTTTTCCCTGCAGACGTACAGGAAGACTTGAGTATAATCGTAGACTTCATGGATCAGTCCGTTTGCCAATACCAGGAATTGGAAAACAGTGATGTAACAACCTGCTACAAAGCCTTCTTTCAAAGTTTGGCAGAAGCTACTACTGCTGCAGAAATTCTCATTCCGTTTTCCAATGCAGATCGTGCTGCGCTATTCGGCAAGCTCAAACCTCAGACCGTTCAAAGCATTTGGTTAGAGTCTCAATCTCCGGATAGTGGCGCTTCTGTTTTAGCGGTTAGCCATAGTATGAAGTATGGTGAATTTCTGGAAAAATACGCCGCCGTCAACCCTACTGCCGGCACCTATTATGAATTACTTCGAAGCACTGGCTACGTGGCGAGCACGAGTTTTATTGATCGGCTTACTTCTGCTGATGATGAAAGCGTTCCTTTAAGCGATGAGCGTATGCGCCTATTGATTGCCGTACAGTTTTTGGCCATGTCTACGCAGTAAGGCTTTAGCCTACGGCAATTCGAACAGGTTTTAAACTATTCAAAACTAGAGAGAGCAGTATTCCCGTTCCCCACATACCTTCTAACAACGTATTCTTTCTGAAAAACAGCTCCTTATGGCCAAGTGGAAGTATCTGACCCTGGTTTTCTTCTTGTATGGTTCACTCTCTGCCTCTCCTTTATCATGGGCGATAAATCAGCTAGTGTCAGCTTCAACTGAGGCGATACCGTGGCCCATCCTATTCCAGCCTTCTCATCCAGACTCTACTCCGGTTAAAGTAGACACTGTAAGGGCTTCAGCCTCGCTCAATTTTATAGCCTCTGATGAAAAAATTAAAATACAGCGCACCGAAATTGGAGATCGCTATTACTATACCCCAGTAGATTCGCTTTTCTTGGGGGCAGACCTCACCTTCAACTTTTCGATTCGCAAGCTGGGAATCGATTTTTTTGGTAGCCTTTTAGTCATTACAGACTCCGAGGAAGCACGAAATAACTTCCTGAAGTTATCCGAAGAGCGACAGACCCAAATACGCAGGTCGATGATGGACTTACCAGAATTATTCGAAGAATATAAAGAACAGCTGTACATCAAGTACTATCCGTACGGCTACAATGAGGCGCTACGCAGGGGTAAATTCCAATGGCGGCAGACAGAATAAAGCCGAAACCATCAATCGTAGAAATTGAGGCGAGTCAAAACCTCATCTTTCTGGCTCCGACTTACCGGTATTTTGGTATCGTTAACCACAAGGAAGTTCCCTCCAATCTCGGTCACCTTCTCCAGGTTTATGACGAAGGAACGGTGGGTCTGAATAAAATGATCTTGTGGCAACACATCTAAAAAGTCTTTCATGGTAGAGCGCATCACATGGCGCCCACTTCCTAGCTGCAACTCCAGGTAGTTTTTAAACGCTTCCACATAACAGATCTCCCGTAAAGGAATCTTACGGTACGTCAAATCATCCTTAACGAAGATGCTATCATTAATGAGCAGTTCTTTCTTCACCCGAGTGTGCGTCTCAGGTAGTTGGAGCTTTTCTTGGTGCTGCGAATGCTTTAAGAGCGCTAGCTCAATTGCCGTGTACAGATCCGCTTGCGTGAAGGGCTTGACCAAATAGCTCGAAGGTTCCGTTTCTGCAGCCTCTGCGATGGTCTTCTGGTCGCTAAACGCAGAGAGAAAAATGAATGGAATGTGGTAGTGTTCTTGAATTTGCTGTGCTAGCCATATTCCCGACTTACTGCCCTTGAGGTGAATATCCAGAATAGCGATATCCGTATCCCCTCTTTCCAGAATAGTCAGTGCCTCATCGGCCTTCATGGCATCTCCAGAAATCTCGTAGCCAATATCCTCTAGTTCGTCACGCAGGGTATCTAACGTAATGAACTCATCCTCCACAATCATTACCCTAATCTTCTTCATCGTGTTTCTGAGTGTATAGTCTCTCGTTTAAAAAGTAATGGCCACTGCTGTACCTTTCTCCACCGTCATCCATTTTATAGTACCTTCCAGTTGACGCACTAAACCATTGACCAAATTCAACCCTAAGGTGGAATTGGATCGTTGTTTATTTGGACGAAAACCAACGCCATTGTCACTTACCCGCAAGGTATACTCACCAGCTACTTTCTTAAAATCTACCTGAATCGTGCCCCCGGTCCGGCCCACAAAAGCATATTTATAACAGTTGGTCAACAGTTCATTTAGTATCAATCCTACGGGAATCGCGGTGTCAATATCCAGTTCCTCTTCAGCTACGTTAAGTTCCAGTTGGACTTGCTCAGGGCTAAGCGCCTGGCTTTTTTGGATATTTTGCCCCAACTCTCTCAAATAGGACTTAATGTCAATCCCACTCAACTGTTCTGATTCGTATAGATTCTGATGGATTAATGCCATACTCTGGATCCGCTCTTGCCCCTCCCGCACCAGCTTGCGCACCGCAGCATCGCTCGATTTACGGGCCTGTTTATCCAGCAAGCTAGAAATGATCTGCAAGTTGTTCTTGACCCGGTGGTGAATTTCGCGCAGCAACACCTCTTTCTCTGCAAGGGACTGCTCAATCTGCTGATTTTTGTCTGTGATTAGTCTTTTGTCCTTGCTTGCGCGCTGGAATGCCCAGATTATCACCCCCAAAATGACCGCCACGACGGACAGGATCAAAATAAAAAAGCGCGTTCGGCTACGAGAAGCTTGCTGCTCTAACAATTGGGCCTGTTCTGCCCTTTGCCGAGCCAGTTCGTTTTCTGCCAGATCCATCTCTATCGCCGTTTGTGCAAATGCTTCCTGTTGCGTGCGGTTTAGCAATACCATCTTTAACCGATGCATTGTATCCATGCTTCGCCAGGCTGCTTCATACTGCCCGTTGGCCGCTTGAACCGTAGCCAATTTTGCTAATGCATCGACTACAAGGCTAGAAGTATCTTCTTGAAATGCTCGAATGTTAATGAGACTTTCCTGGGCATACTGGATTGCTACTGGATAATCCCCTATGTAATCGTAGTAGTCGCAGATTCCCATAGACAAGAATTGGCGGAGATCTTTAGCCAGTACCCCCTCCCCTTCAATTGCATTATAAGTTATCCGAGCCCGTTCAGCGATCAGGTCGAGCGTATCTACATTCATACTGATGCCTACGCGTAATAGGCCACCAATTGCTTGTGCCGCATACCTCAAGTCGTTTGTTCCACGTCCAAAGCCCCACAATTCCTGGTAATACCAATAAGCACTATCCAATATCCCTCCTTCCAGGTAGCTTTGCCCTAGCACACCAAGACCATGAGCGACTTGAAGCTGATTGTCAACGATTTCACAGATTCCCAACCGCTCTTTTGAAAGCGCGATTGCTTTGTCTTGATTTCCCATTGCCATGTGGACAGCCGCCAACTCCCCTAACAACAAGCACATCATCTGCTTATCATCTTTTCTTTTGCTATAGGTCCAAACTTGTTGCAGTTCTTTTAAGGATTCATCAAAATCCCCTAATTCCAGCAACGGATAGGACATCAACCGTCGCGCCTCGTAATGAAGATCTTCCGGCACACTCGGAGCATCACGTAATTTTGCCAACGCATCTAATATTCCCTGAATATCCCCTCTCCTGCGCAGAGGTATACGGAGAAGCTTAGTTGCATAGAGCTGTTCATTAAGGCACAACCATGATTCGCAAGCGGTGCTACATGCTATCGCCTTACGAGCATATACTTCTACCGAGTCAATAAGATTAGCATCTAAATAAATCCCTCCCATCACCCTGTGAGCCCGCACCTGCCTATGTACCTCCATCCTGGTAGTAAGGTCAATTAGTGCTAAACCGTACATTCGAGCACTATCCAAATTGACAACAGCATAGCCTTCAGCTAGTGCATAGAGTGCTACATACAAAGTGGTATCATGCTTTGCCTTTCGCACGATCTGCTGGAAACTGTCAATCTTGTGTGGCGTGAGCACCATTTTTTGCCCCATTAGTGGCCAGAGCAAGAAAAAAGCAAACAATAGCAGGGCTCCCTTCATAGCTTGGCGCACAAAAGCAGGCCATAGCTGACCAGCGGCCATTTGGCTTGATGCTAATACATTATGCTTATGGTTTTCACCCATCACTTTTCAACGACGCATTTTAGAATCGAATGGCCACGGCCGTTCCACGTTCCACTTGCAACCATTCCAATGTACCTTCTAGTTGGCGTACCAAACCACGCACTAAGTTTAAGCCCAGTGAGCGCGTTTTCGTTTTTGCTTGCTCGGGGCTAAACCCTATCCCGTCATCTGCCACTTTCAGGAAGTATCCTTTTTCGTCTTTATTGAAAGCTACACTAATCTTACCTGCACTTCTCCCCTGGAAAGCATATTTGTAGCAGTTTGTGATCAACTCATTTAGGATCAAGCCTACCGGAATCGCGGTATCAATATCTAACTGCTCTTCTTCTACATTGAGTTCTAATTCGATTTGATCTGCGCCCACCGCTTGGCTCCGCTGAATATTTGTACTCAACTCTCGCAGATACGTACGAATATCGATGCCACTCAGTTGATCCGATTCATAGAGATTCTGGTGAATCAAAGCCATACTTTGGATGCGCTCTTGGCCTTCCCGCACCAATTTTTGCACCGCTTCGTCCGTAGACTTACGAGCTTGCTTATCCAGCAGGCTGGAGATGATCTGGAGATTATTCTTCACCCGATGGTGAATTTCCCGTAGTAACACCTCCTTCTCGACCAGAGACGCCTCAATCTGTAAGTTCTTTTCCTGGATGATTTGCCGATCAGCCGCTACCCGCCGGTAAGCCCAGAGGATGACTACTACAATAATGCCCGCTACAACCAATAGCGTAATAAAGAAGCGCGTACGCGCTGCCGAACTCTGCTTTTCCAATTGGGTGGCTTGTTCTGCTTTTTGCCGGGCTAGTTCATTTTCGGCCAGATCCATCTCCACGGCAGTACGCGCCAGGGCGTCTTCCTGATTCCGGTTAATCATGGTCATTTTTAGCTCATGAAAACGCGTAAAATTCTCCCACGCTATTTGATAGCGGCCAGCTGCAGCCTGCGTTTGCGCCAATAACTCCAGGGCATCTGCTGCCAGATCAGTTGTGTCGCTTTGGTGCTGCTTAACGATATCTAAGCGTTGTTGAGCAAAGGCTTGCGCTCGAGCATAGTTTTTGCGAAAGAGATAATACTTGCTCAGGTCACCCGTGAGAATTTGTTTTTGGTGTAAGGTCAAGTGCCAGCTTGGTGTTTCCTCGCGATTGAGCAAGTCCAACGCCAGGTCGGCGTAAGACTGTGCTGTGGCTACGTCTAAAATCGGAGCAGAACCCACCAAGCCTGATAAGCTATAAGCATAGTACCAATCCGTATCATCGACTTCCTCAAACACTCGTAGGTGGTACTGGTAGGCACTATCAAGATTGCCCTTTTCGAAATGAAGAGCTGCTAGTTTTTGATAAGTGTGCCAAACCGAACGCTGTTGCCCAAGTGCACTACAGATGTGGAGGCGCTCGCGAGCGATATCCAGTGCCTTATCCAATTGATCCGAACGCCAATAGGCGGTACCCAATTCTCCCAGAGCATTGCACAGCAAGACGTTATCTCTCGCTCCACGCGCGTAATCGCACACTACTTTGAGTTCGCTCAGCGCGCGATCCAAATCCCCCATTTCCATGAGCGGATAAGACATCAGACGCCGCACCTCAAAGCCCATCCAGGTGGTAAGGCCTGGTGTCGTAGCCAAAAAGTGGTCCCAATTGGCAATAATCTGCTTGATGTGGCCCCGTTGCCGTAGTGGCATACGGAGCAATTTATACGACAACATTCGCTCGTAATAGCAAGGATCCTCTTCACAAGGAGGGCCGTGCTCAATAGCTCGCAAAGTCGCTTGCTCTACCGAATCTGGCATACCGGCCAAATTGTACACTTCCCCTAGTATGCGCCGGGCTTTAACCTGAAGCGCAAGCTCAGGCATCCGATCTCCTAAGGCAATCAGCTGCCAGGCGTAGGCCACCGCACTATCCGTGTTGGTCCGCGCCTTCGATCCCGTTAAAGCAAGTAATGTTTCGTAGAGCAGCGTATCAGCCTGGCCTTCCAGCACATGTGCTTCCAGGCTATCCACTACCGTACCGTGAGTTTGTGCGGAGATACTGGCACTCCTACACAGGAAGAGGCCAAGTACAATGATTCTTGTAAAGGATTGAAACAGGGACATAAAACTGGGGACAAAAAAATTATATGCTTCAAGATAAAGAAAGGAATGGGATTTGGGTAATTGGGACCCACCCTAGCCCTCCCTGCTAGGGAGGGTCGGGGTGGGTCCAAAAAACTTTTTTCACCGCAGCACTTACCTCCATACCGCAGAGCGGCATATACGGGTGTATGAACACCTTAAAACCTACCATCAGATTTCGAAGCAGTCATCAAGAATCGGTACTACAAGTGTCGATTCAGAACAAAAAGGTGTCCGTTCAGAACACCTACATTCTGAAATTGAAGGACTGCGAATTCAAAATCCGATGTTCGAACTCACTTTAAAACTAAACCCGCCAATTCCAAGTAAGAACAACGCTACCCATTTGAGGCAAACCACCCATACCAAACCCATTGATGACCACAAGTTTGGCAGTGAACGATCGCCCCTGGAATGGCACCTTAATCAAACAACCCTTTTAATTCATTACTATGAAGAAGTTTTATTTATTGTCCCTTCTGTGCATCATGAGCTTTATGAACATGCAAGCACAGGTTACTAACATCGCCACAAACTTGCAGTTTCCATACGACGCTGCTCTATATGGCAATGATCTCTACATCGCCGAGTTAGGCGCTGGGCGTCTCGTCAAAGTTGACATTACGGCTGCGATTCCTGCTCCCATCGAGGCGGTGCTCACCGGCTTAGCTAATCCGGCAGCAATGGCCCTTGATGGTGATTTCCTTTATTACGGTGAAAGTAATCTAGACAGAATATCCCGAATTAACCTCACGGATGCCACACCAACACCAGAGGTGGTTGTAAATACAGGACTATCTACACCAAACGACCTATTTGTTGATGGTGATATTCTGTATATCACCGACGAGGGTAATGATCGGCTCATGAGCGTAAACCTCACCGAGACTTTCCCAATAGCCCCCGTGACCATCGTCAGTGGATTAAACAACCCTCTAGGAATCACCAAATTCGGCGATGATCTCTACCTTTCTATCTTTGGTAGCGCGTCTATCGCAAAGGTTGATATCACCCAAACTCCTGCTGTTGTAACAACCGTACTTTCTGGTCTAACGCGACCTGCTGGTCTTACAGTGAATGGAGGATTCCTTTACATAGCCGAAGACAACCGGATTTCTCGGATGGACCTAAATGCTGAAAATCCAACTGCAGAAGTAGTAGTAACGGAAGGTATTCTAGGTTCTCGGAATGTCGCGTTCGATGGCATCGACTTGTACTTGGCCCAAACGGGTGGCACCTTCGGAATGACGGGGGTAGTTTCTAGGTTAACTATTAATACTCCTGCTTTTGCGAGCCTAGCCGACGTTTGTGCGAACGACATGCCAAACATGCTTACGGGCGCGTCACCAGGTAGTGGTACCTACTCTGGCCCAGGTGTAACGGACAATGGTGATGGTAATACCTTCTCCTTTGACCCCACAGCTGCGGGTGGCCCAGGCACCTACACTATTAACTATACCCTAGGTGGCGCCATGGCGTCAAGTACCCTAACTGTAGTACCAGCCCCCACCGTCACCTTCTCCACTGGTGGCCTTAGCGTACAAGTAGACGCAGGCGTACAAACCGGCCTTGGCGGTGGTATGCCAGCAGGTGGTGTGTACAGCGGTAATGGCGTCACTGACGATGGCAACGGCATGACGTACAGCTTCGATCCAGCTGCGGCGGGCGAAGGCGATAACGTCATCACCTACACCTTCACCGATGCGAATGGTTGTAGCGGTGAGCAAGGAGCAGTTATTACGGTAACGCCAGCCACCGTGCCTGGCGACCTCTGTGCTGAATCCATCGATATCTCCAGCCTCTTCGGCGGCACATTCAATGAGCCACAGGTATCCAGTCTCTACGACAATACACCTTTCGTAAATGGTTCTGACAATCCTGCAGCTGGCTTTGAGTGCTTCTATAATGGCGATGGCCTGCAGAATACCGGCTGGTTCTCTTTCACTGGCGACGGCAACACTTACCGTATGCGCAATGTGCAGTGTACGGGCCCGAACGACAACCTGGACCTGCAAGTAGTCATCTACAGCGGTGGTTGCGGCAACTTGGTCGCTGGTGCCTGTAATGAAGATGAAGATGGAGGCAACGGTGTATTCAACTTTAGCGTAGAATTTGAAACCGAAGTAGGTGTAGAATACGTAGCCTTAATTGATGGCTTTGACGGCACTACCGGCGAGTTCTGTCTGGAAGTTACCAACCTGACAGAACCAACACCTGGTGCAGCACTTGATTTCGATGGTGTAGATGATCGTGTAGTATTGCCGCATGAAAATCTGCTGGATAATCTTACAGGGGACTACACCATTAGTGCATGGGTAAATATTGATGACAATACAGTAAATCAGCCAGTCTTTTCTGCCTCCAATGCATCTGGTGTTGACCTTTTCTTAAGCGCTAATTTTACCGCTTTTAATGGGCCTTGGTTTTTAATTTCTGGCCCACAAGGCAGTGGATCGCTCAATGCATCTGAACCATTGAGCACGAATGAGTGGCACCATCTATTGGTCAGCTACGAAGCAGCTAGTTCTAGCCTTAGTCTATATGTAGATGGAATCCTAGTTGATAATGCAACAACTGCAACAACACCATCCAGTCTCATAACGACTGAATCCTATCTAGGTTTCCTAACTTCTAATTCATCAGCGACTGGCTACTTCAGTGGCCAAATAGATGAATTCCGGATCACCAGCTCAGCCAGTAATTGTTATGCCGTAAACCAGCAGGCCACCTGTCAACTAGCCGATGACGCTCCCAATCTGGAAGTCTACTACCGCTTCAACCAGGGCATGGCCGGAGAAGATAATACAGACATCACGGAGCTTACCGCCACTGCCGGCCCCAATGGCACCCTGCAGAACTTTGCCCTCACCGGCAATGCCAGCAATTTTGTTGCAGAAGGTGCAGTAGAATCTGGCACTATCTGTGGACCGGTTAACGAGGCCACTTTGGTTTCCGTAAATGGGAACAATATGGTTATCCCCAATGGTGATGACTCACCTTCTGTTGATGATGGCACTGATTTCGGTGATGTAGCTATCGGTGAAACAGCTAGTCGGGAATTTCATATCATCGCTGAGGGAGCGCTTGGCTTTAATGGCGTAACGATTGATAACCCAGCCTTTATCATCGGTGCGGTGAACCCACAAACAGGTATGTTCCCGATAAGCATCACTCCAACTGCAATAGGTGAGCAAATAGGCACTGTATCTGTAAATGTGGAGGACTGTACAATTGACAACGTGTACACTTACACGATCCGCGCCAATGGTATAGAAGCAGCCCTATCTGGCGATGAGTGCTCGGATGCCAATGACCTATCCAGTCTCTTCGGCCAAGCGGAAATGGTACCGCAGTTGTCGGATGAGTATAACCACGAGGGCTATACCTACAACGACAATGACCCTACAACAAATAGCTGCGGTTGGGCCATTACAGATTATCCAACGATCTGGTACAGCTTCACGGGCGATGGTAATCGCTACTCCATCACCAGTACAGGTACGGACGTAGCAGCCACTATCTACTCTGGCGATTGTGAGAACCTTACTGAAGTAGCTTGTAATGACGACGCCGTAGGTACTGACTTTGGTTTCGAGCTACAAACAGAGGCCGGTGTAACGTACTTGATCTCTGTAGTTCATGCCTTACAAGAAACAGGAGCGTTCAACATTGAAGTCACCAACCTCGGCACCGTCGGCGTACAAGACATTCAGGAAACGGCTATCCAGCTCTTCCCAAATCCTACTACTGGTTTCTTTAAGCTACAGGGTGTTGATGCTACCCGCGTACTAGTATTTGACCAGCTCGGCCGCCAGGTCGCTCAGTTTAACCAAACAAACCAGGAGATGGACATCCAGGCTTTGCCTGCCGGTGTATACGTACTACGTATTGAAGATACTGACGGGCAGGTTTATTCTGCTCGGGTGGTGAAAGAATAGACCCACCCTAGCCCTCCCTAGCAGGGAGGGAACTGACCTACTCCCTCCCTCTTAGGGAGGGTCGGGGTGGGTCCTGGGATCCCAGACACATAGGGGAGTTCACAGGAGTATGCTTGCCGCCTGGCGGGGGCATACTCGCTTTCCCCGCGCAATGGAAGGCGCCCTTGGTGCCTTCCATTTTATTAAGCCACTAAACCCTTAAAACATGTTTTACACTACCCTACTTTGCCTGGGTCTGCTTACACAAGCCTTGGTTAAGCAAGCACGAATTCGCTAAAACGGAGCGTAGACTTCGCAATTATCTTGTTATTTGAGTCTGTGCCCCCCTTCTTTTACCACTCGTCCCAGGCTCGCTACCATTCGTCCCTCGAACCCGCCTATTGCCACTAATTCCTACGTACTTACAAGAGTAATGAGGTGAAAGTGTTCCCTAAGCGCTATTCCTCTGTATGACGCCTTCAAAAAAAAATCACACGTCCACTTACCTTTTGTAATTGGTTCGGCATGTACTAGTGAAATTAAATTTGAAACCCTTTTAAACTCCCTTTCACCATGCTTACCCCTAGCAACTCCAATTCCGCTACAGGTCTTACACTTGTTGATGGAAAAACACGTCGTCGGATTTCTTTTACCGACATTCTATTTATTCAATCGGAGCATATTTACGTTCGTCTCTTCCTGAGAGATGGCAGCAAGGTGCTACATCGTGGTGCCCTGCGCGACCTGGTTCGTCAGTTGCCAGCCCGTTTCTTTTTGCAAATTCATCGCAGTTATATCATTAACCTGCATGCAGTGAGCAAATACCGTGGTGGCGTATTGACGATTGGCGGCGAGGCCATTCCGGTGAGTCGTACCTACCGTAAAATACTCCGAGAGGCGCTTAACAACCCGCCACAAGTGACTATTCCTTACCACGCATCGGATCGTGGTGGAAGTTCACTTCGCGCGATTTAAGCCCATTGAGACGTCCCTTCAAAATATTTTTCCCAAACAACATTCGCACCTAAACCCAGCAACGTCCTTTGATACTAATTGAACAACACTCCCTGACTAGAAAAATGATGAATAAAAACAGGAATGTGGAAGTACGGAAATCAGAAGTTAGAAGTAGGAAGTGGGAAATACATTTACCACCTAGGCTACTTCGCATTTCGACCTCCACACTTCCCATTTTGTAAAGAGCCTTTAGGGGAGTTTACAGGAGTGTGCTCCGTTTAGGGTTTACTTAGGAGCATACTCTCTTTTTCTCCCGTTTATACAGCAAAAATGACACTACCCTTATTACCACTGAAACCCCGTTACTATACCGCTAACGAAGTGGTTTGGGCTTTGCCAAACCGCTTCTTGCGAGTATATACTCGAAGCGAATAAGGTTTGGATTCCCAAACCAATTCGGCTTCGGTATATGTTCTACACCGCCCTACTTTGCTTAGTTCTTTCCACCTATGCATTGAGTAAAGGGCTAAGACTTAACTAATAGCTTCTACCACTCAGCAACGCAGCGAGCTACCGCCGATTGATAAGCAATTTACGCGTAGCTCGCTGCCCTTCTTTTTCCCCTTCGAGTAGATATACCCCGTTCTCAAGGGTACTCACATCAAGGGTGCTTCGTGTTTGACCATTGACGATGGTCTGAATTCGCGTGCGGCCCATAGCGTCGATTAATCGGAGGTGAATCTTGCCTAATGCGGCGGTACTACTTAATTGCAATTGTCCATCCACAACAGGGTTAGGCCAAACCTCTAGCCCTAGTTCCGTTATATCTCTCACTCCTACGGTTAAAACTTCTACCATCTGCGTAATGGTATCTGTATTGCAGGCGTTTTCGGCAATGAGCTGGACCAGCCAAACCCCATCTGCAAAGGTATGTGTAGGGCTTGGGTCGGCGCTCGTGTTGCCATCTCCAAACGACCAGCTATAGCTTGTCGCATTTTCACTAAGGTTGGAGAAACTCACCTCGCTCTCGTCCACTTCAAAGTTGAAGTCCGCTTGAACCGTCCGATCCAACTGAGGACGAATACCCGCGAAGACACCAGGGCTTTCGTTGTAAAAACGCCCGCTAGGGCTGGTTTCCAATCGCATCGCTTTTACCAAGTACTGCAAACTGTCTCCCGTCACGGGGCATGGATCGAGAAAACTGAGGGAAGTAAGAGGTGTCTCCGTAATGCGCTCATAGAAGTTCAGAACAGAGTTTCGGCGATAGACATGATAACCGTTTACATCTTCCTCTTCCGATGCGAGCCAGCTCATTGCTACACCTTCTTGCGTTTCGTTTAAGGTCAGCTCTCGGGGAGACGATAGCATGTGCATTCGTAAGGTCGGGTCGCCCATCAAGGCAACGTGTATTGAACGGTTCCCGAAGCCCGCATCGTAGGAGAAACCGGCATTGTTTTGCGTCAGCTTTGTACAATAGCCAATGGTCTCGCCCATCGCCATAGGGTGCAATGACCAATTGGGGCGGCCGGCCCAGGCATTGGTCAGGATGGTACCGCTACCCAAGGCTGCCCTGAGGAAATTGTTTTGGGCATCCCAATCGCCAAAATAACTTCCAAACAGAAAGGTGAAGACGGTCTGGAAAGAATCACTAGCCATAGTGGTCGTGTTGGAAATTCCAGAAGCACCCTGAAAATTGCCGCCTCCGCAACCGTAGGAAAGCAGATACGGCGAGGTCTTTAACTCATCGTAGTCGCGGTAATAAGTCGAATCACGCCCTACCAAGGTGGCAAAGTTCTTGAGGCCGTTCTGACCAAAACCCTCTGTAAAGCCCGCAAAGTTATTTTCGATAAGCCCACGCGGGACACATTCGAAATGTTTGCGCCGATAGGCGTGGTTTTTATCAAAATAGCGGCGAGTTAATTCAATCGCATCCTCTGAAAAATGAGGTAGCCTATTGAAGTCGATCCGTCCCACCTCCATTTCCACGTCAGAGGGTAGATAGCTTTGATCCCATTTGCCGTCACCGGGTACATTATGATTTCTACTGCTAGAGGCGCTGGTATTATCCACACTGCTATCTGTCCAGGTTCCGTCAACATCTGCATAATACACGTCGGCAGGCCAGGCACCGGTATGGTTGGTATGTCCATCGGGGTAGATGTTACCCGAATATGGAACCGGTACTCGCCCTACCAGAAATAGTGCGTGGCGCTCTGTAGGGTTCTGTTCGTATAGCTCTACTATATGCTCTTTTAGAGAGGCCGCCGAAGAGTCCGGACTGGCAAGTAATGTGCGCACGCGCCAACCATCTGCTTCCACATCAGCCCAGTATCGCATCACTTCATCTCCTATCTCAGGCAAGGTTTGGTCATCTACCACCATCAATAGTATTCCTCGTTTCTCTGGAGCCGCTAGGGCGGTACTGGTATAGAGATAACCATTACCCACAGAGCCAGCTCCGGGGCGCGTCACCCGATATTCGTAGGCTGCTCCGGCCTCTACCGTTTCATCTGTATAGCTTAATGTTCCAGGAGAAACCGTAGCTAAGATTGCCCCCCAGGAAGTAGCGAACGCCACGCGGCGATAAATATTGATATTGCTGGTCGCCTCAACGGCATCGTCCCAGCTGAGGGTAATCTGCAAGGGGGAATCACTTACAGTTGCTTGAAGCTGTACTGACTTCTTTTCATCATTGGATTGGCTCAACAATAGGCACGGCAAAAACAGTACAATCAGCGAGAGGAGCTGTGATTTCATGATAGGCAAATTTGGCTACCCAAAAGATAACCAGAATCTCCCAAACCCAGTTTCTACTTGCTAGACCAATCCGCCGGGAATGCACCAGGATCAAAGCCCCAAAGCATGGGTAGCAGTGTGTAAGCAAAGATCGTAAGCAGGATAATCGAAATGATGTTGAGCCAGATACCTGCCTTGACCATATCGGGGATTTTCAAATAACCCGACCCAAACACAATCGCATTCGGCGGTGTCGCTACTGGCAGCATAAATGCGCAGGACGCAGCTACTGTTGCCCCTACCGTAAGCAAGTAGGGATGCACATCTATAGCCTGCGCCAAAAGCACCAAAATGGGCAACATCATGGAGGTCGTAGCCAGGTTTGAGGTAATCTCCGTCAAGAAATTAATGGCCGCGACAATCAGGAGCAGCAGCAGCAAGGTAGAGATACCTTCGGCCAAAGTCATTTGTTCACCCAGCCATTGCGCTAGTCCACTTATCTTAAACCCTTGGGCCAATGCCAACCCCCCTCCAAATAGTAGTAGCACTCCCCAGGGGAGTTTAACTGCTTCGTCCCATTGAATGATCGGACGTTTTTTCTCTTGAGCTGCCGGGATCAGGAATAGCGTAATACCCGCTATCATGGCAATGATGGTATCATCTATCCGCGAGATCATCAATTGCTCGTAGGCTTCCTTGCTTGCACATTGTGCTTGAATAAACTTCTGAATCGGCGAACGCGAAATCCAGAGTAGAGCAGTACCCACAAATACACCCAAGACGCGTTTTTCTTCGATACTGATTTTTCCTAGCGCCTGCAATTGCCGCTGGATCTCAGCGCGCCCTCCAGGAAAGGACTGCTGTTCGAAGCGATAGGCATATTCCGTCAGGTACTTCCAGCAAATAAACAGGAGGATGAGTGAGATCGGTAGGCCGAATTGAATCCACTGTCCAAAGCTGATTTCAATTCCGTAGGTTTCTTCAATTACGCCCGCAAAGACAAGGTTGGGCGGTGTACCAATTAGCGTAGCCACCCCACCAATGGAAGCACTATAGGCTATAGCCAGCATGAGTACCTTACCAAAGGTGCGGTTTTCATTTTCAATTGTATCCGGATTATCCTTCAATTGGGAGACGATCGCCATCCCAATCGGTAGCATCATTACGGTAGTAGCTGTATTGGAAATCCACATGGATAGGAAGGCCGTAGCAGCCATAAAGCCCAGAATAATGCCCTTGATATTGGTACCAATAAAACGGATAATCGTCAAAGCGATGCGCCGATGTAGATTCCAGCGCTCAATGGCAATAGCCAGCATAAAGCCTCCGATGTAGAGGAATATATATCGGTGCCCAAAGGAAGCTGTCGTTTGGTTAAGACTGAGGCCGCCCGTCAGTGGAAACAATATAATGGGCAAGAGCGAAGTGACGGCAATGGGTATCGCCTCGGTGATCCACCAGACGGCAATCCAGGCGGTACTTGCCAACACCGCATTTGCCTCAATACCCAAACCGGGCGGGTGGAAAAACAGCAGAATCAGCCCAAATAAAACAGGGCCTAGAATAAGGCCGATGGTCTTGCTTGTGTATCGTTTTGACATGGCTGATCAGTTTCGCTTTTACTCTTTTGTGGCAGCCAAAACTTCAGCTGCTACTTTCTGACAAAATAGGGCATCTTCTTTAGACTGAATATTAAGGTACAGCTTCTCGCCGTTCCGATCGGTGGTCGTCAGGCGCTGTGGAAGGCCAATGGGACTTAATCCGGTAAGCTTTCCGAAGATAACACAGGCCGTCAAGTAAGTGCCGGTTGGAGAGGGGTGGCTACCATCCGGGTCAAAGAGTGGCAGCCCTGGCCGCAAGCTTCTTGCGCGTTCCCAGGCTTTACCTACCGGAATCAAGCCTGCGGCTAGACCTTCGGCCAACTCGGTATACTTCTCTGCTATGGGTTCTTGCATGTAAGGATCCCACTGGCGAGCCCAAGTCATGTATACGTAAGGTTCAGCACCATTATCGCGAGCCAATTGCCCAAATAACTGGCCGTAATGCAATAGGCTATCTGGCGCTTGTATAGCGCGCATACTGTGGTCTTGCAAAATCACTACATCAAAGTCACCTGTTTGAATAAGCGTTTGTGACACTAGCTCTCTTTCACCACGCCAATGTTGCCCGAGATTCACTCCTCCGCTGGTAGATTGACGAGCCGTCAGTGGCACGTCCATAGCTTTGGCCATAGCCTCCACCGTTTGCGGTAGATTCCAAAAATAAGTGTAGCTATTGCCGACGAATAAGACGCTCGGACCAGCATCATCTTGGCTTTGTAAGTGTCCAAAGCTAACCAGAAGAAGGCCAGCAATCAGCAGTAATTGTCGCATGAGTCAATCGTTGGAGAATGGGAAATGGCAAGGCATCTGCTAGCCCTACGGACTTAAGAGATTGCCATGAAGAAGTTATACTCAACTCTCAAAAAATAAATGGAAGGCAGTTTTAGACTACCTTCCATTTAGAGCGTGTTGGGGATTTAAGTTTGAGGCGAACGCCGCCACATTTTATGCTAATCAAGGCGAAAAACGGAGTCGATACCGGCAGTATCGGCGAGTATTTTCAACGCGGAGTAGCACAAAATTCGGCAAGAGCAGACCAAATATTAAAATCTCAACACGCTCTTTATGTTAGTGGCCGCCACCGCAGCCGATAGGCGAACCATCTGGCATTGGTGGTGCTGCAGGCACCTTAAATTGCTCTGGTGTGCGACGGAACTGTTGAATTTGTTCTCGCATGTACCGCAGGTGAGCCCGATCAGGGCTATTGCTAGCTGTATTACTGAGGCGCTCCGGCATTTCGCCCTCAATATCAATCAGCGTAGAAATAGCTGCTGCTGACACTTGTGGTTGGATATCATTACGAGCAGCTAACTTCATCAGATGATAAATGTAGCGTTGCTCTACAACCCGAGCGATAGCATGGCGGTAATCGCCAGCTCCTCCCACTACTTGCTCCTTTAGCTGGCGCCGTAATGTGGACAACACTTCTGTTGCAGAAAGGTAGTATGGTTTGCGCGCCGATTGCTCCACTAAGCGAGCTAGGCGTTGCGGATTCATCAAAAACTGGAAGGTATAATCCGCTGATGATTCCGCTGCCGCCATCGGATCGAGCGTATTACCGGTATGAATCTTGAATTGCTCGCGGCCACGCTGGTAGCCATAAGCTTGAGGAGGAATTAGCTCCAATACCGATTCTGGGATCGCCAAGAAATCAGGTTGAAGGGTCTCTTGTAGTGCGCGAAAGGCGTTGCGTTGCACCTCATTCGGCATGATACTCACCTTCGGCACTTCCCCTTCTCCACGAACAGCATAGGTATAGTCAATACCGCCAATGATCTTGGAAACTGCCTCCGTCTGGTAGCGGTGCATAAAGTAAACTGGCACCAGAACATCTTCCAAAGTCGACATTGGTGCACCGACCGCAATGTTATTTTCGTCCAGGTTAATGAGTGCTTTTTTCCGTAGGATACTCATCCGGCGTAGCTCCTCCGTAGGAGACTGTCCATTGTCCCACAAGTGTGCGTGTGGATGGCTGCCAAAACCCGGGCGAGCGTCTGGGTCAGAGATATATTTCAAGCCCACCTGTTCGCTCTCAGCCAATACCGCCTGAAGACCATCAGCTTCTGCAATAGTCTCTGGAAAATCCTGATAGCCGTAGATAATAGTACGCTTATCCCACTCACCGATACCTACATCGTAGGCCTGATCATAGGCAACTTCCCCTTCCGCATTAATGCGAATGTAAGGGTGTGGATAGTCCATAACAGATGCGCGATCATTGTAACTCGCAGCAAAGTTGTGAGCCAGACCAAGTGTATGCCCAATCTCGTGCGCAGACAACTGACGAAGCCTAGCCAGTGCCATCTCAAGCAAACGTGGATCAGCCTCTTCGCCATTTTCGTAAGCATCAATTAACCCCTGCGCGATGAGGAAGTCCTGACGAACCCGAAGACTACCGAGCAATACGTGCCCTTTAATAATCTCACCTGTACGAGGATCTACAACGGAACTACCATAACTCCAACCACGCGTACTACGGTGGGTCCAATTGATCACATTGTAGCGCACGTCCATAGGATCTGCATCCGGAGGTAACACCTCTACTCGGAACGCATCGCGATAGCCAGCAGCTGTAAATGCCTGGTTCCACCAACGCCCCCCTTCTAAGAGTGCTGAACGGATCGGCTCCGGCGTACCACGGTCCAGGTAGTAGATAATGGGTTCTACCGGATCACTCACAGCTGCAGTAGGATCTTGTTTTTCCAGACGGTGGCGAGTGATGAATCGCTTCACCAAAGGCTGATCAATTGGCGTCGCATAATCGTAGTAGCTGAATGGGAAATAGCCACAACGCGGATCAAAAACGCGTGGCTCGTATCCATCGTCTGGTAATTGCACAAAGCTATGGTGCTGGCTCACACTAACGATATCTGCATTGGGTGTTACCGAACGAACAAGCCCACCTTGCGCATCACCAGCCAGGGTTACCAGCGCATCAAACTCTGTATTCTGTGGGAAAGCCTTACAGCGTTCCATATTAATCATGCTGCGCTTAGCGTCCGCTTTATAGTTTCCTTGCTTGCGCGATTTCAACCGGCCAGCTACATCATGAGCATCTCGCAGCAGAAAGGGTGTCAAGTCAATCAAGACCTGATCATCCGTTTTTGCTACAGCCTTGAATCCATACAGTACCGACTGCGCGAAAGCATCTGCTACCGATTGGCGTTCTTCCACATTATCACTTACCGCCCGGTACTCGTAATTCGGCTGCAACATTAGCACCTTTGGCCCAGAACGAACAAACTTCACAATTCGATCGGATCCCAATTGATTACGGTCCAAGCCAATATCATTGGAACCTACTCCACCCGTAAGGCTATTGACGTAGAGAAACTCTTCATCCCAGCGGTCGACAGTAAGGAAGATCTTCCCACTGCTCTCCTGCCAGTAAAAGGTAAAGTAGCCTTCGTAGGCTGTGCAATTTTTGGTAAAATCAGCGATCGCCGGAAGGCCCTTAGCTGCTTCTTGACCGCTAAGTACTGTACAGCCAAATGTCAAGGCTATCAGCAACACAAATACGTTTTTCATAGGTCTAAAATTTTCTGCGGCTACGCCAGAATGCAGAATCCCGATAGCTATCGGAACCGCCCACATGGAACCGCTGCGCTCTCTCATGATCTTGAACAGTCTGATGTACTAGATGAGGTGGGAATGTAAATGTACAGATAAGTGTGAAAATACAAGCTTACTCTTCCTTTACCAAGTGGGCTTTCATGACACTGTAAACCTGATAACTTTGAATCGGCGGAATCGTATCCGTGCCAATTACGGTATCTCCACTAGTGCGCACGGCATCTCCATAGAAAGAGGTGATCTCATATTGCAAGTGGTCACCTTCATGGCAAACCCTCGACTGCAGTTGACTCCCCATGCCCGCGAAGACACTGTAGAGACAGTTATCGAGATAATAGGCATCCAGCAAGATATCGTTGTGCTCATCGATAGCGAAGTGCTGTAAGGAGTCATTCAAAATTACGATAGAGTACGGCCTTACATCGGGTGCTGGGAGCTTATTGTGATCATAAAATATCGTGTACGTCCAGGTGGTATCCGTAGGCTGAATATCTAACGACATGGGAAAAGCATCCTGTTGAACCCCAGGGCTCCAGACTTCTACTTCTCCCTTCCATGTTCCGTGCCAGCCGGCAGGAAAATCTTGAGCGATTAGGGTACTAAAGAACAACAAACCTAAAAGGGCGTAGCAATATCTCATCCTTCTTCAATTAAGCGTAAGATCGAAGTCAGGAAGATAGCAGATTTCCAACGATTTGGCTGTCGGTATTTATTCACCGAAACTCATTATTGTACAGCGCCAATCCGTTCCTGCGCTTTTGACTACCTGCGATTGCACAACCAATAGAAACAGTAGTACCTACGGTTAAAACACCTAAACCGAAACGTCTTACACCCTGATTCCTAGAGGTGAGCATAAGCGCAAAACCTGCCAGCCCTGCATAAAACCACTGGCCACTTCGGCGGCCAAGCTGCCGCCCTCGATTAAATTCCTTGTAAGAGAGTGGTGCCACTTCACCAAGATATTCTTCTACATTGTTCACCGTTGCTCGATGCCCGCCAATGCGGTAATAGCTAAAAACAGGCGTGGGATCTGTCCAAGCCCGGCGTTGCCCGCCCCGATGAACGGTGACTGAGGGTGGATACGTTTTGCGATAATACTCCACCATCTCGTCCATCTCCGGGTCTCTTTGCAACAGGATGAAATTTATGGAGTCGGCCCCAACAGTAGCATAGCTTGACACTTGAGACAATGGAAGGTCCGTGGTGGAAGAGGAGGATTCAGGTAAAGTTTGGGCCAAAGTTGTCAGAGAGGAAACCAAGGCTGCGATAAACAACAACTTTTTCATAGAAACGCGTTTTTATGTTAGTAACTCAATTGCTACTAACTCCTTAATAAAGAGAGAAAAACGAGCTGTTCTGGTTGTTTGGGGCGAGGGCAATTCTTGTAAGATAAAGTATTAGGAAACCCACTTTGTTTAGAAACGGACTTCTGTGAGGCTCAATCAGGCCAATAAATCAGGTGATTTCCCGTTTCAAGCACTATACCGCTTACGAAGTCGTTTGGCGAGGCCCAAACCACTTCACGCGTGTATATACTCGTAGCGAAGATGGTTTGGAAATCCAAACCACTTCGGCTTCGGTATACAAACACCTTGTTCTTTCGCCTGGAAGACGAGTGCAAATGCGAAGAAAACTACTCCTGGGATTATTGGTCATCTTCTGCCTTTTCGGGCAGCAGCTCTCGGCTCAAGAACAGCCGTGGAATAACCAGCGCTACCATTGGGTCAGCGGCCAGGGAAGTTTCGCCTTAGACAGCCTTACGGTACTACCCTATAGCCTGCAGGTTTTCCGCGAAGGCGGTGGACGCTATGACACCACCTATTATCATTTCCAAGATCAACTTTTTGAATGGCGAAAACCAATAGAGACGGACAGCGTACTGGTTCGCTATCGTGTGTTACCTTTTGATTTTGGATCTCCCTATGCTCTACTGGATACTACCCAATTGGAGGAAACGCCGGAAGGCCTACTCATTGGTAGCTATAACCCTTATGCTCGCGATGGGGGTCTACTCGATGGGCAGCGCCTCAATTATAGTGGTAGCTTCAGCCGCGGCCTCTCCTTCGGTAACCGACAGGACCTTGTGCTAAATTCAAGCTTCAACCTACAGCTGGGCGGTGAGCTGGGCGATGGTATTAAGGTAACCGCTGCCATCACCGATGAGAACTTGCCCATTCAACCGGAAGGCAATACCCGGCAACTTCGTGATTTTGACCGCATATTTATCCGTCTGGAGAAAGATCAAACGCGCCTGACTGCGGGCGATTATGAGCTTCGAAGTCCACAGAGCTATTTTCTACAATATTTCAAGAAATTAGAAGGGGCTAGTTTTACCACCAGCCTCGTAGATAATAAGGGCGGGCGATGGAGTAACAATGCCAGTGTCGCTATTGCCCGAGGACAATTTCGTCGACAACAGATCACCGCGGTCGAAGGCAACCAGGGCCCTTATAAATTGCAAGGTAATAGTGGAGAACGCTTCATTATTATTCTGGCAGGAACAGAAAAAATCTTGCTCGATGGTGTGGCACTACAGCGTGGACGAGATGCAGATTATACCATCGACTATAATCAAGGGGAAGTCACCTTTACCGCTCGGCGCCTGATTACGAAAGACAGTCGAATTACCGTTGAATTCGAATATGCCGATCAGCGCTACCTGCGCTCGCTTTATGCTGGCAGTTCGCATTATGAACGGGACCGTTGGCAAGCCTACGTCAATATCTACAGCCAACAAGACAGTAAGACAGCTACCGGCGACCTACAATTAAGTGACGAAGAACGGCAGCGCCTACGTGATGCCGGTGATCAGCTGGGTGATGCCTTTGTTTCTACGATTACTGGATTGGATGCTCCTGATAGCCAGCGAGCCACCTATGTACAGGTAGACACATTGGTCAACTGCAATGGTCAGCCTACGAGCTATACCTTCCTCCGCTTTAGTGCAGAGGGTTTGTTTGTAGCTTCTTTTGCTTTTGTGGGAGAAGGACAGGGAGATTACGTACTCGACCCCGGCCTAACGGCCAACGAAAGAGTCTACCGCTGGGTACCTCCCGACGAGAATTGCCAACCACAAGGAAGCTACGCACCCGTACGGCAGCTAGCAGCACCACAATTGCAACGCCTCATTACCGCTGGAGGCAGCTATCAAACAGGGCGCCAAGGCAACCTACGAGCAGAACTGGGATACAGCCAGGAAGACCTGAACCGCTTCAGCAATTTGGACGCTGATGATGACAATGGAATAGCCACCCGATTCGACTGGACACAAGCGTGGAACCTCAGCAGTGATTCTAGTGGCTTGCAAGTAGAAACTCAACTGAGTCATGAATGGGTACAAGCTAACTTTCGGGCTATCAATCCTTACCGATCCCCAGAATTCTTGCGTGATTGGAACTTGGCCGACATCAACGGAATTGGTAGCACGAGCGTAGCAGAAGAACAGCTGGCCAGTGCAGGTGTAGCATTGGTATACCCGAATAAAGGCCGCCTGGAATACCGTTGGAACACCTTCATTAGAGACAGCCTGTATGAGGGCCGACAACATAATACTCGCCTAAACTGGCAGCAGCAAGGTTGGGATATCCAGGCGAGAAGCAGCTGGCTGACGAGCAATACACCCACCCAGGATAGTCGTTTTAACCGCCCGAGCCTGCAGCTGGAGAAAAAATTCAGCCGTTGGAATAACTGGCTATTCCGACTAGAGCTACAAGAAGAACGAAGTGAGCGGCGTCAGACCAACGATGCCCAACTGGCCGCTTCGAGCTTTTTGTTTCAACGATATGCAGCCACCATTGCTAGCCCGGAAGAAGAAAAATGGCAATGGCAAACGAGCTTTCGCTCCCGCTTAGACTATCAGCCGAATGGCGCCAACTTTTCGGCGACCGCCCGTGCAACTGAGGGAGAAATGACTGGCCGTTGGCGGCCAAGTCGCCAATTCAACGCGAGTGGTAATCTGACTTACCGGGAGCTGCAAATCATGGCGCAAGATCTCACTAATCTAGAGCCTGCCAAAACACTATTGGGGCGTATTGATGCTACCGTAAACACACTAAAGGGTGGTTTTAGGAGTAATACGACCTATGAGATTGGCTCAGGCCAAGAACCACTCATTGAGTTTGTTTACCTCTTTGTTGGTGCCGGGCAGGGGCAGTATATCTGGTTGGACAGCCTTTATAACAATGATGGAAAGATTCAGCCAAACGAGATGGAAATCGCTCCGTTCCCAGATATCGCTGATCATATCCGAGTGAGCATTTTTACGGATGAGTTTATCCGAACGGATAATGTCAACCTAAACCAAAGCTTACAAATCGACCCGAGTAGATGGTGGGCGAAATCGGAGAAAAAATGGCAGCAATTTGCCAGTCGATTATCGTGGCAATCTAGCTTATCGATAAACCGGAAGGTACGGGCTTTTGAAGGGGTCCAAACCTGGAATCCATTCCAACTATCGCTGCCCGACACCGCGCTCGTAGCCGTGAGCGCCAACCAGCGGCACATTCTATTCTTTAACCGGCGCTCCACGAAATACGATGTGCAGATGGAGTACAACCTGCAGCCACGACGCCAAGTACCAACCACCGGTTTTGAGAGTCGCCTGCAGCGTAATAGTATCCTGCGCCTTCGCTGGAACATTACCGATGCCAGCACGCTTCGGCTAGAAACTGCTCGTTCGCAGCGAGAAGCAGATTCGGAATTTTTCAACAATAAGGATTACAACCTGACGGGCTACCTATTACGGCCAGCCATTAGCTACCAACCCGGGCAGGACTACCGAATTACGCTAACCTACCTCCAGCAGCAAGAAGACAACCAGCTAGGCGAAAATGGTGAAAGCCTACGGAGGAATGAATTCCAGATAGAAGGAAACTATCAACAGAACTTTCGTTTAAGTGCCCGTTATGTTCGCTTAAATCTGGAAGGTGATCCGCGGTCGCCCGTAGGGTTTGTCTTACTCAATGGCCTGCAACCCGGCCAAAACTGGATTTGGAATGCCAGTCTAACCCGGCAACTCGGACGCTATTTACAAATGACCCTTATCTATGAAGGTCGGCAGACTGGCCAAGCGCCAACAGTGCACGTAGGACGTGCTCAAGTGACAGCGATATTCTAGCGTTGCTGCCACTCAACTGACCACTTACCCGTTCATACCTACCCACTACCCGAGGGGTTTTGTCTTTGCAGATGATGAAGAACAACTTGCAAGTAATTCTTTAATCATCAAAATGCACTAAACATGAAAACCCTAAGTATCAATGCCACTACTCAACCAGTTAAACTGGAACAGAAGCGCAAAACTTATTCCTTTTCTATTGGTTACTTAATGAGCTCTATTTGCCTGTTGGCATGCCTCATCTATGGCCTCGGCCAGGTTGAAGCAGTAACTGCCTTTTATGAGAATGTAATGGCAGAACTCAGCAAGCTAGAAGCGCTTTTAGAGTATCCGGGTGCCTTTCTTAAATAGTAATGAGGCTTTGAGATAGGTAAGCCCAAACGGATGCTTAACGGCTGATCACCTAGGTCCCAAAACGAAAATAGCAGAGGGATCGGACCTCTGCTATTGGGATAACTTTTGAATAAGTTCTGTTCAAACTAAGGTGATTGGACAAATGTGTTCGTGGGATTATGTCAGAGTAGTTTCTGATCTATTTGCTTCGGGATAAAAATGTGTAGCTTTCCAGCCCGTATGTTATGTCTTGGGTGTCTATTCATAATTAAGACGGCCTCATTCTAAAAAGTCACAGGTGGGAATAAAAATTACGATTTTAGGTACCGGCACATCACAAGGAATCCCCGCAATTGGATGCGATTGTAGTGTCTGTCTATCCGATGACCCTCGTGACAAACGACTCCGGGTCGCAGCACATATTCAAACCCAGGGAAAGAGTTTTGTCATTGATGCTGGCCCAGACTTTCGCCAACAAATGCTACGCGCCAATATTCAGAAAATCGATGCCATCTTTCTCACGCACGAGCATAACGATCACATTATTGGCTTAGATGATGTACGTCCTTTCATATTCCGCATGGAACGAGCCATGCCCATCTATTCTAGTAAGCGAGTAGCTAAAGAACTACAATCTCGCTTTGCTTATGCTTTTGATAAGAACCCCTATCCAGGGGCACCAAGCTTTGAGCTGATAAACACTGATGACAACTTACATTTTACGATTGATGACCTCCGGGTAGATGTCATTCACTACCTCCATGGGAAACTTCCGATACAGGGATATCGAGTAGGTAACTTTGCCTACCTGACAGATATTAAAACACTTCCAGAAGCATCACTTCAACAGCTTCGAGATCTCGACATCCTCGTTATTAGTGCCTTACACCAACATCCACATCATAGTCATGCCAATCTACAGGAAGCATTAGATATGATCGAGCGAATTCAACCTGCAAAAGCTTACCTTACACACCTGAGCCATCAAATGGGCAAGCATGCGGAGGTGGAAGTTTTACTCCCACCAACGGTATCAATAGCCTACGATGGCCTAGAACTGTCCATTCCGGACTAAAAAGGTGAAAACTGGGCACAGCTTTTTACCATCTATAGTGTTAAAAGAATGATAAAATTGGGCTAAAGAGGATAACCTCTGCGGCATCTTCACGTATAAAGGATACAACACGACAACCTATCGTGATATGAGAAAAATACTGGCAATCCTGTTACTAAGCATGTTAAGTTGTGCTCCACGCTATCAGAGCATGCAGGCACTCTTGGATGATCCGGAGAATATCATCGTCCCGTTTGACACGACATTTCTGGGTTATGAACCTGTGATGGACCTGTTCCACGAGCACGACATGACTTTGACCGATTCCTTATCTAGAATTGTATTCACGGGAAGCTCCAGTATCCGTAAGTGGGAAACACTGGAAAGTGACTTTGACTCATTAGAGCAGGTGATCTTGAATCGTGGTTTCGGCGGTTCGACACTGCGCCAGGTTAATTACTTCTTTGACGACGTTATCACACCACATCAGCCTGAGCTCGTTGTGTTATACTGTGGTGAAAATGATATTACCGACGGATATACCGCACGTGATGTCCTGGAATCGTTCCGTACGTTCTTGCGATTACTACTCAAGAAATCGCCAGATAGTAAGGTGTTGTATGTGAGTATGAAACCGTCTCCTGCCAGGTGGGAACTGTGGCCAGAATTTGAACACGGAAATAAGCTTATAGCCACTTTCATCAAGCGCTTGAAGAATCCTAATATCAGGTACTATGATATTGGTCCAAGTATGTTAGATAAAGGATTAAGCTATCCCATTGGGGAAATTTTTGTGAGCGATAGCTTACACATGAACGACCTAGGATATGATCGTTGGCAGGATGCCCTGCTTCCGGAAATCAACAATATGCTTTCAGTGCCTTAAGTCTTGTTTACGTACAAGGATAACAGCACACCTCAGCTATTTTAACCAGACGCCTTAGAAATTTTTCGTATATTTACTTAGCTGATTTGCCGATTTGAACAAACACATAAGTTTCTAAACCCAAGCTTGTCTCATTAGTCGTTACTAATGAGGGCGTTATCAGTTATGACCCTGGCAAAACTCACAAAAGCTGTTTCTGCATTCGCGCGCGGACTCTTAGAATCTGGAGGCAATCCTGCTTTCAGCCCATGGGACAACAGCAAAACCTATCATCTCAACTTACTCCTGTTGGTTTCCACCGTAGGGGCTTTTCTATTCACCATCGCCAATGCGTGGCTACAAGAGCTAGAACTAGCCTATTGTGGCCTGCTCATCATCGGCTTTAATATTGTAGTCTTTTTTCTGCAGGCCATCAACAAGCCCTATGCCGCACGTCTTCTAACGTGCTTAGGATATCCTCTCCTTTTTTTCCTAATGATCTATTTCGGAGAAGGTAATGTGAAGGGAGAATATGCTTTCTTTCTAATGATTTCTTTGGCGGTTCTTTTTTTCCGAAGCCTGTGGCGCCAAATTGCGATGATCGCTTTTGTTTTCACCTTCTTTCTAATTAGTCAGCTTTTACTTTGGCAAGAGTACAATGCCATTAGTTGCACTACCGAAATCCTGAACAATTCCCTCGTTTTCTTGGCTATTTCATTCGGGTTGGTACTCATCACTAACAGTTTCATCAAGCAGATTATCAATTCAAACCAAAAAAATCGGCAATTATTAACGGAACTCGCCTACTCTAACGAGGAGCTTAAGCGCCTCAATTATATGGTATCACACGATTTGCGTACTCCGCTCCGGCAGATTGTATCTTTTGCTAAGCTTTCACAGGCCGCAGCGCAAACAGGAGAGGCCTCTTCTTCTGCTGAGTATATGGCATTCATTGAAGATTCTGCGCGGGAATTATACCGCATGACGGAGAGTCTGCTTTCGCTTGCCCATCTAGATCAACATCAACTCAAGAAAGTTGATATCCGGCTTGCTGATGTCTTTGAGAAGCTCCAGCTGCAGTTTTCAAAAGCTGATGGTGAAAGAGCAGTACAGATCCATTCGATGAATCAGGTACCCGAGCTGCACGCTAACCTGGTATTGGTGCAAATGCTGTTGCAGAACTTGGTAGAAAACGGTATCAAGTACAACGAAAATGCTGTCAAGGAGATTCACCTAGAGGCAGAGGAAACGGAGCACGAAGTGCGGATATACGTTCGCGATAACGGTATTGGCATTGCTCCCGGAGAAATCAATAAGATCTTTACAGTATTTCATCGCCTCAACCATCACAAATATCAAGGGACCGGACTGGGTTTGGCTATTGCCAAGAAGATCATGGATATTCACGGCGGCCGAATCGATGTGGCCTCCAGTGAGGGTGGCTCTGTCTTCGCACTCCACTTCCCGAAAACACCGGAAGAGTCAAAAGAAGATTTACCAAGTGATGCCCCAGCTATTTCTCTAAAAAAAATCTACCAATTAAGTAAGCAGGGGCGCGCTATTTTTTAGCGTTCAGGCCAATTACTGCCAGCATGCGCCCAGTCTTGCCTCGTTCTGCTCGATGGGAAAAATAGCGATCGTTATGGGTTACAGTGGAGTACGGAGATAGCTCTATCTGTTGCTCGCTAATACCAGACGTGCTCAATGTCGCGGCATTCGCCGCTTTTAAGTCGACCAAAAACTTTCCACGTTGGTCATCCCATCGCTTGAACTCATCTGCGAAGTGATCTGCAACATCACTATCTACCTCAAAGTCATCACGTCCAATACAACTCCCGATATAAGCCCAGCAATCAGTGGCCTTAGAATCATAGGCATCCCTCATGTGCTGTAATAGCTTTCTACCAATACCTGCTACCGTACCACGCCACCCAGCATGTGCAGCCCCTACAGCTTGATGCTTGGGGTCATAGATCAAAATTGGCGTACAATCTGCCACCGTTACCGATAGTAAGACACCTTGTTTATTCGTCATGAAGGCATCATAGCCTTCCCATTGCCCAGGGCGATGTACCCGCAATACCTGGTCACCATGTACCTGAAATGCGCCTGCAAGTTGATGGGCTTCCCATCCGAGGCTTTCGCAAAAAACGGAACGGTTCTCGTGTACGGCATTAAGCTCATCATTGGTATGTAAACCCAGATTAAGACTGTAGTAAGGTTGGTTACTAGTACCACCTAGGCGAGTGCTCTCTGCTGCGGTGAGCAAAGGAGCAAATTGTTGAGCCCAAGATGGTTGATAGAAACACGAAGACATGTAAACTAAGATACGCCTTTTTAGCCTTCTACACCAGTACTCTCCGGAGGGGTCAGGGTAGCTGGTTCATCATACTCCAAACGCCACCCCATGTTCTCTATCATGAAGCGGATACCCTCGAGCATGGTATTTCCTTCCGCTCGTGCCCTATCTAGCAGATCACTTTCATAAGCCTTCTTCCGAAGGGCATCTTTGGCGTTCTTGTTAAGTTGAGTATAGTCCTCTGGGCTAAAGCTGTTGAAGAAGCTTTCCTCTAGGTTGCGATAGCTCAGTTCGTGATCAATAGCTAGTATGTCAGGTTGAGGAAGGTTGCTCAAACGCACCAAACGATTAACACTATCTACCTTGATACTTAGCTGCTCCATGTTATACCCAACCAAAACGCGGCCGCGCACTTCAATAATAGCCTCTTTGGTAAACTCCCAGTAGGTTGGGATAGGAAGGTAAAGCGTAACCTCCCGTAGGTTCTTTTCAGTGTAGAGCTCAGTGAAGTCACCTTCTACGGTGACCAGCTTACACACCTCCCGGACTTGCTCTAGCAAAACGGCTGCCTCTACCACACGCGTTTCCTCCTCTTTACCATTTTTCAATTGATAAAGCTGTATTCCGACCAGCAAAAGCAGGCTGATCGCGATGATAACTAGACCAAATTTGCGGAGCATAGCTTATTTTACTTTAGCTGTAAAGTCGTGCCTTAAACCCTTGTAGCTCTTTAGCACCACCTTCACAGAGCCAACTGATACAGGCGACTCAATCAATACGGGAATCTTATTCTCGTCCTGAGAAACATATACTGTCATTTCATCGCCTTCCTTAAATACTTCTCCGGCGATCAATTGTGGGCTGAACATGTGGGTTTTGTAGCGGCCCATTCCCTTAACCTTCGTATTTCTTTCCGTACCCAAGTACTTGACTCGCAAAGGGTAGGTTTCGCGATCGAAGAAGATACTGATTGGTACTTCATCTCCGGTATTAAGCGCTGCGACATTCACATTACGCAGGTAGTTCATAATAGAAAGAATATCGTGCATGCAGCCATCTAGATCAAAGGACTCTGGAGTAGCATCTTCGCGACTTCGTCCTTTAACAGAAGTAGCTCGCTGTGCCTGTTGATCATAAGTGATTCGATCATAACGTTCATAGTCACCCTCTTGAATATCGCGAATGGACAAGCGAGGCAGCAATGTCTCTTTGTTTATATAACAGTCGTAATTATCACGAACTTGGAAAAACCAATCATATGAAGAATAGGTACGACCACGCGCCGAAAGGTGGTAATCATCTCCGTCATCGTACACACGGAAAGTCACCTCTCCTGCTGACATCCAGACAAAGTTCCAGTTGTAATAGACCTTATAGACTATTTCCTCTCCGGCATTAAAAACACTATTATCTACCTGACAGGGTTCAGGCACCGTAGCACTTTGCTGATTCACCATCGGACTAAAGGCAAATAGCAGGGGCAGGGCAAGAATCAAAGCAGAGGGTCTAGCTAATCGCTTCATCGTTATCAGGGTTTTGCACCTTTATGTACAGGGCAGCAGCGCGTTCTGTTTAACGGTTGTGCTTATTTTTTCTCAATATAACCCAGGCTCCCAGAATAGCCGGCACAACCAGATTGAGTAAATAAACGCTAAAGGTAGCACTAACAATCGTCAACGGATTTACAGCAATACCATCCCAAAATAGCACTGCTATCTCACTACGACTTATAACGCTAAGGCCTGGGGGCAGTGGTATACCTGCCTGTATTAAATATATACTAAAGATGCCGCTTATGCCATCTATCAGACTCAAGGATGCTCCGTAAAACCACAAGAGCAAAAGAAACTGAAAGCAATACACCACAAATCGCACTATAGCAAGCATTAGTGCTCTTAAGGCAGCCGTAGTAGAAATACGGGCTACGCCCTTTAACTGTAATTGTAACCAACGCCACCATTTGTAGTTATGCAATTTTTGGTTTAGCCAGCTTCGCAAATCCATTCGAAAGAGGACCAACCAAACAACAACCAAGATGGCTGGCAGACTTAAGGCCAGCAACCAGGTGCCAATGCCCGACCAGTTGTACCAAGACTGCACCCACAAACACAGAGAAGGCCATCCGCAGACGACGAAAGCTGTCCACTGACAGAGGCTTCCGATTATGCTCGTCCACACAATATTCACGGCTTGCCCTACCGGAGCTACCATAGCTCGCCCGCCATACTCCCCAATACGATTTGGAGTAGCTAATGACACACTAATTCCAGCCAATACTGATGCCCAAGTTTCTCGCCAAGACAAGCCGCTACTATTTCCTAGCAATTGACGCCATTTGAGCGTCTCCAGCGTCCAATTTAAAGGCATGAGTAGCACTGCAGGCAAGAGATAGGTAAAGGCATTACCATTTTCTAAAGACCTTTGTAAGTCCTGCCACCATTGAACCAGTTGATCACCATGACTGAGTTGCCAAGCCAATAAAACAATAAGCCCAAGTCCAATAAGCTGACGTAGGAAACGCCGCCGTTTAGGCGTAAAGAACGCTAAGCTTCGAGAAATAAAATCTTTTTCAACCAAAAGCTCAAATATTCAACATTCTGTTTAACTTTGAGTAACAATAGGCCACTCTAGCTTCCATGGCACAGAATAAGAAAAATCCTGCTAGTTATCGTATTCTCGGTGTTGATCCCGGAACCAACCTCCTTGGTTTTGCTATCATTCAAGTCGATGGCAAGAAAATCAGTATGCTAGAAATGGGAGTCATTCGCCTTAGCAAGTTTCCGCGTCATGAAGAGCGTTTACAACGCATCTTCGAACGCCTCAAGCAAGTCATTTTTACGCATAAGCCAAGAGAAATGGCCATCGAGGCTCCTTTTTACGGCAAAAACGCCCAATCGATGCTAAAGCTGGGCCGGGCCCAGGGTGTAGCAATAGCTGCTGCCATGACGAGCGGAGTAGATGTACAGGAGTATGCTCCCCGGAAGATCAAACAAGCCATTACCGGAAATGGAAATGCCTCAAAAGAACAGGTAGCCGCCATGCTGGAAAACGAGTTAAAACTCGACTTAAGCCAACAATTATTGGATGCTACTGATGCACTGGGGGTTGCCTTATGTCACTACCACCAAAGTCGTAACGCAGTGGGTACAGGCAAACATTATCAAGGATGGGAGGCCTTCTTAAAAGACAATCCAGGAAGACAAAAATAAGATCGGCGCATTAGGAGTATATAAGGAACGGAAGGTAAAAGTTACTTCACGAATACTCCCGTTCCTTAAACATTGAGTGCTTTATTCAAAAGCAGCTGCTGCTTTAGCCGCAATGGAAGCGAACTCTTCTTGACTGAACTGCATAGGTGGCCGTTCAAAATTGATATCCCCTACACGATTGATAGGAATCAAGTGGATGTGAGTATGAGGTACTTCCAGGCCAATAACAGCAATACCTACGCGCTTGCAGGGTACAGCTTTCTCCAATGCTGCGCCTACGCGCCGAGCAAAAGCCCACAAGCCGTTATAGGTCTCAGCGTCCAAATCGAAAATGTAATCAACTTCCTTCTTTGGAATCACTAGGGTGTGCCCTTGCGCGCGTGGATTGATATCCAGGAAAGCAAGATAATGCTCGCTTTCGGCTACTTTGTGGCAAGGAATCTCTCTGGCAACGATGCGACTAAAAATACTGGCCATTAGGTATAGGTTTCGATAAAAGGCAGTCTCTATCAGAAGGGAAAGTTTACCCTTTTATACTGTGATATTGAGAATTTCGAATTCAATATTCCCCCGTGGTGTTACCACTACAGCTACATCACCAACCTCTTTACCCAACAATCCTTTACCGATTGGCGAGCTCACAGAAATCTTACCTGCTTTTAGATCAGCTTCGCTTTCAGATACGAGGTGATAAGTCATTTCTTTCTTCAACTTGACATTCTTGATCGTCACCTTAGACAATACCGTCACCTTAGAGGTATCTAATTGGCTGCTATCAAGGATGCGTGCATTGGCCAGCACTTTTTCCATGCCGTTGATCTTCAACTCTAGCAGGCCCTGTGCTTCTTTAGCAGCGTCGTACTCTGCATTCTCAGACAAGTCGCCTTTTTCACGGGCTTCAGCAATAGCTTTTGCCACCTCTGAGCGGCCATTGGTCTTCAGTTCTTCTAGTTCGTTCTTTAGTCTTTCGTACCCTTCTGGGGTCAGATAACTCACTTTAGACATAACACTCTATTTTTGGCCGAAATCGGTATCCTGCAAGATGCTATTTTCATCTGCAATCTAACCAGACTCCGTCTTTACTTAGGTAGAATTTATGATCCTGATTGATGGTTTCCCCTCAACACATAGGACCCATTTAAAGACAAAAAAACAAGAACGTTTTCACGGTTGGGGTGAAAACGTTCTTGCCTCATTCGGTCTGTAAAGGTACGGAAAATGCAAATTGCGCGCAAGTGCAGTGTACCTTTTAGCCGTTTTGCGATCTAGATATAGTAGTTAATACTACAGGTTGATACGCACGCCAAAGTTATGTGTGCCGTCCCATACTTTGGTAGTACGGTAAGCGTAGTCAATAGACAACATATTATTCTTACGTTCCTTGCTTAGTGGTACACTGATAGTAGCACCAGCACTAGGCCCAGAATATACAGACTCCTGGTCAACATCAGCATCGATGTCAACGCGGTAGCCAGCACGTAGCATGAAGCGCTCCTTCAAGCCGTACTCCAATCCTGCACCAATTTGGTCGCGAGAGAAAGAGTTAGCTGTGAAGTTACCCAAAGCCGTTAGGCGGTGGGTACCGTCGCCGATAAGGAAGTCATAGCTACCACCAATGTTCAACATAGATGGCAATTCAAAGCCAGCAGAACGTTGAGCAAGTGTCAAGCTGTAAGAGTCTCCATCGGCAGCAGGTGCGTTAGTAGCCAAGCCCTGTCCAGTGAAGGACATACGAGAACCAACGTTACGCAATGCAATACCGAACTTGAAATTGTCATTTTCACCAGTTACATACTGTACACCAGCATCAATTGCGAAACCAAAAGCTGAAACATCAGAAGTAGATTCTGCTACACCACGAAGGGTAACACCAACCGATACTTTGTTTTCGAACACGTGAGCGTAAGAAACACCGATGTTAAAGAAATTGATATTGAACGTTGGGCCGTCTGGATCTGGATCCGGAAGCTCAGTGGTTGTAACTAGAATATCACCAAAGTCAATGGACATAAGGCTGAAGCCAAAGGCACTATTTTCACCCACTTTTTGAGTGAGACCCAAAGAATTAAAGCGAATGTCTGCACCCTGGAGGTAGTTTGCACTACCAAGCGCAAATTCCGTACGGTTTATCCGAACCATCCCTGCAGGGTTAATGCGCAAGGCATTCACCCCTGTCACAAAGGAGGTGTTCATCGAGTGCAGTCCGGCGCTACCCGCCCAGGGGTTAAGTAGCAGCTGTACCGCACCGGCCTCGCCCTGACGATCCGGGTTACCGGCAAAGAGGCTCGCAGTCAGGAACGAGCAGATTATAAATAGGTATAATGATTTTTTCATTACCGTAGATTATTAAAGGTTTGGCACCCAAACACAAAAAAGACAGGTGCCGAAAATCACAAGCCGATAATACATTGAGCCTGGTAATCCGTTATAACGGATTACCAAACTCAATGTCGGCTGCATTTTTATAGCCCTGAAGGGTCAAACTGACGGTTAACACCGAACCACTTCAGCGTACGCTCACCCAATCCTGGAGCTGAAACGTGGATAAGATAAACACCACTAGCAATTGGAATCTGGCGGAAGTTTTTCAAATCCCATTCCAAGTCAGGATTAATCTGGCCACGGTCGATAGCACGGTTAGAACCTACAGGTACTGAACCGACTTCGTTACGCTCGTACTTTCTGATGAACTTACCATCAAGTGAGTAGATGGTCACAGTACACTCAGCAGGCAGATTAGAAATCTTAACGATGTTCTCAAACTGAGAATCTTCGTACTCAGAGAACCCGTAGTAAGGGTTAGGTACAACGTTAATGGCCTGTAGTGCTTCTGACAAGCCGATCTCATCAAGATCACCAGCTTGCTTACCTTCTAGCTTGAAGCGGTAAGTTGGGTAACCGTTGAATTCACCGGTACCTTTTTCTACTTGGTAAGAGTTGTCAACACGCAGTTTAACGATTACATCCTCAGGGATCAAACCATCTGCGTAGCTATTCATCTGACGGCCTGGAGGTAGAGCAATCATACCGGTCCAGGTAACGTCACGTAGTGGAGCTACCTTACGCAATGCGCTACCATCACCCAAGCGATCAAGTAGTTCTTCACAACGATCATACGGTTGGTTAGTAACGTAGATGAAGTGCTGACCACCAGAGATGTAGTTGAAGGCACTTACACCGGCACCACCACCATCTGCTGGCGGAATAAAGAACTCACCGTGTGGGTTGAAGATCATATCACCACCCGCATTAGTTACGCCGTTCAAAGAAGCACAATCTGGATCAAGTCCAAGTTCTGCTAGGTTATCACAGTCGTAAACAGAGTTCTCACCGAAGAAGATGTTCAAGCGCTGACCTGTCTCCACGTCAACTGCATAACCTGGGAACCATCCCATACCGAACTCCTCACCTGATGGTGGGTTAGCGTCAGGGATTGCGTTACCATCAGCATCTGCCTCTTTACTTACAGATGGATCATCACGAAGGTCAAACATGTTGCGTTCTCCAATTGAGAAGAAACCTGCGTCTTCGTATGCTGGGTTCATTGTCTCAATAACCACACAGCGGCTCCATAGCGACTTGTCGCTAGTGAATACGATATCTACGTTATTAAGTGTTTCCAGAGAAGTCTGGTTACGGACAATGTTATTACTGTTTCCAGAGTTCACCCATGCTGGAGTCAAGTAAGGAATACCTGCCTCGTTATCACGCCAGTTGGCGAGGTAGTAAGGCACCATAAATCCATTACCCAACTGAGAGTACGCCTGGTTTGGATCCAGGTTGTAATCAGCATCAGTGGTATTGGTAGTAGCCATGAAGTCATAGATCACAGCATCCACAACAGGGTTACCAGACTGGATAGGTAGGTTATCACGGATACCAAACAACCAAGGAATTGCATCTGGGTTGAGGTACTCTTCATCATAACCACGTACACCGTTAGATTCAACTTCAAACGGTAGTGTACCGGCATCAGCCACCTGTGCTACGGTTACAGAGAATCCGAATTCACGGATGATCTGCTCATTTAGATCAGCAATTGATTTCTCTGATGTGATTACTGGAGCAGAAGAGTTAGTTAGGCTGCGTAGTGTCCAAGTAGTTGGCGCATCCAATTCTTCGTTACCAAGATCATCATCTACGAAAGTCAATTCGTACTCACCATCAACCACCTCTAGTGGGTTGAAGATTTGCACTTCGATCGGGCCAAAGCCACCTTTATAGGTTACTTCACCACCAAATGAAGCTGCGTTATCATCACGGATTAGACCTTCGATTTCATCGCGGGTCTCGTCAGAAAGATCAAGGAAGTTCTCACCAGTACCAACACCGTCGACACGAGTAATTACTGCTCCATCACCATAAACAGACTGCAACTTGCGATCCAAGATCATACGTGGGATCACGGTGTAGAAACCGTTCTCTCCGTCACCGATGTTACGGTCACCTTCTAGGTATGGTGTATCCTGACCTGGGTCTTCACCCTGGCGGTTCTGGTCAAACTCTAAGTAGTTGTTGTAAGCGTAGGCTACCGCTGCGAAGTAGTACTTACGGTGGTTAACCAACCGACGATCACCCTCTGCGAACTGGTCTTCCGTAATACTGAAAGTATGGCGGATACCTCTGTTCTCTCCGTCTACCTGTAGTTCAGGAACAAAGAATGGCTCAGCAGTTGGTGTTTCATTATCATCAGGGCTTAATGCATCCCAGTTGAAGATCTTCGCAATACCATTGCGCTTGTCCACCTGATAAACCAAGCGTACTTTCTCAGGATCATCAATGTCAGCCAAAGAAATGTTAGGACCAGAGAACTGGTACAACTTGTACCCCTCAAAGCGATACAAGCTGTCGAAGCCTGTAGCAATACCCAAACCTGGCTCCTCATACTCTTCAAAAGCGTTGTTAGAGGTCAGTGGGTCGTTAGAGAATACAGCTACGATTTCGCGATCCAACTCTACCCAGTCTACATCTGGAGCGTCAGGTCCACGAGTCAACTCGAAACATGCATCGAACAAGTCCTGTGCAACATCGTCCGCTTTTTGTAGGCGGCTAATACTTGGACATGGATAGTTCTGATCTGGAACCCAAACTACACCAACGATAAGCTCATTTACAGCACCAGGCTGTAGCGTAAACGGACCAGAAGCTTGGATTGTACGGCGGTCACCTACAGGAAGACCTTCCGCACACATAGACCAGCCATCAGTCGCGTTTGGTGGATCAATAAATGCATAAGGAATACTTGGACCACCTTCTTGATATCCGTCACCACCAAATGTAAATGGTGTACCATCGCGCCAGCGACCAGATAGGTAGTTGTAGTATTCTTGAGGCGTACCTGGATCCTGTGTACCTGGAGGAGGAGTAGGAGTAACACCACCGTTGTTGAAGTAGGTAAATGAAGACATACCTAATTCTTCACCGAACTCATTCAATGGTCCGCGGAAGTAGTCAACACCCAAAATCGGCACCTCATCACAGTAGGTATTAATACCCTGATCACAAGTACATCCGTTGGTACCGTCCAACTGGTCAGCATTGTATACATAAGCCAAACTACGGCTTACATCACAACCAACGTAGTCATCTGTATAACATCCCAAGTCAGCATCTACCCAAATGGCAAAATAAGTACTATCAATCCGCTCAATCGCGCGGTTGATCAGCTTATAACGCTGAAAGGTCATATTGTTAATGTCATCACTTGTCTGGTAGGAGAAGGCTTGTACCTGCACCTCCATCTGAATAGCAGTAGCTGAACCAGATTCGCGGTGAGCGTTACCGTTATCATTGTATACCCAGAAAATCATCTCATCCGGGCTCGACTGAGGTTCTTTGTCCAAACAACCACGAATCTCAATAATTGGGTAATCCCCTTCGTCTGGCTCATAGATACCATCGAAATCCTGATCCCAGAAACCTGCCAAACCTTGAATGGTATTAGGCAAACGGAACTGGTGGATACCTTCGAAGAAACGGTTACCACGCGCAGGCCAACCCAGAATGTCATCTGGAATAGTCTCAGGGTCAAGGAAAGTTTCTCCTTCTGCCTGAGCCAAACGCCAACGCTTAACGTGAGCGTCGATATTAGCACCACTTACGATGAAGAACTTGTCCCACTGGGCACAAGTATCACGACCTACAGTACCACGGCGAGGATCCTGTAGAGGACCGCCAGGGAATTCTGGGTCACCCTCGTTAAGAGGGCCAGGGTAATAGTCAAAGTTACCACCACTACGGCCATACTGCTGTGCCGCAATCTTTAGGTTACCCCCAGGGTCACGTCCACCAAGCCATACACCACCCGCAAAGATGGAAGATACTTCTGGTACACCTGGAGGTGGTTTAGGAACTACGTAACGACCATCGTTACCGTCCCACCATACGTCACCACCAGTGGTTAGGCGGGCACGTACGTTGTTGATCTGCTGATCGATCTGAGTTACTGCATTATCACAGTTTTCCCGGAACGACACCTGATCCGATGGCGTATCGGTGCCCGGACGATTGTGTCGGTTCGGGTCGATGTTGGCTTGCAACGCCACTGTAAAACAGAGTGCGAGCAAGGTCAACAGCCATGAGTTAGAAATACGCATAATTAAATGTTTATCTGTTATTAGAGATCCTCCGCAGCAGCGGGGAATCCTGATATTTTCCGAATGTCAGCCTAAGGCAGTAAACTGCTTCAGGCTGACCTTCAGGATAGATTGTCTTAGAAGTCCATGATTGCACCCAAGAACAGACGGCGAGGCAGACTGTAGAAATCTGAATTCAACAGACGCCACTGGTAAGAAGCCAGGTAA
>CAJXOS010000044.1 GCA_913057725.1 uncultured Lewinella sp. | reverse complement strand
ACATCAGAAAACTCGGCAAGTGATTTGAAGACCACAAGGGTTTGGCCAGCGGCAACCGTATCTTCAGATTTAACAAGGATGTTACTGATATAACCTGCCTGGGGCGCCACCACTTCTTCTGCAGGTTGTTCTCGTTTGATCTTGATCGTAGTATTAACCGTCTCTGGATATGGCAACCAATACAACAACCAGACGACAACAATCAAGAGCATAAGGACAAATAGTAAGCCCCAGCGAATCAGCCAAGGTGGCGGGGTACCCAGGATTTCCTGGACCTCTTCACTACGCAACTCAATATCATCCGCCATATTTCATCCTATTTGGTCCCTTGGTTTTACTAAGCGCCCAGCTCAATTTGATTGCGTACCAATTGATAGTAAGCACCGCGCGCATAGTACAACTCATCGTGGGTTCCTTGCTCAACGACCTCACCTGATTCCATTACAATAATGCGATCCGCTAGGCGGACAGTATTGAGTCGGTGAGCTACAATAATCATCGTTCGTTCTGGGAAGCGCTCCGCAAGATTCTCCATAATGAGCATCTCATTAAAGGCATCGAGCGCAGAGGTAGCCTCATCAAAGAAGTAATAATCCGGGTCCTTATACACCGCTCTTGCAATAAGTAAACGCTGACGTTCACCTGTACTAAGCCCAAGGCCATCCTTACCAACCTTTGTGCTATAACCTAATGGTAGGCCTTCAATAAATGATTGGATATTGGCCACTTTCACCGCCCGTAGAAGTCGGCGCTTATCAATAACCTCTTCTCCAAGAGCGATATTTCTAGCTATAGTATCATTGAAAATGTAGGCATCTTGTAAAACGGCACCACAGCGTTCCCGCCAAAAGCGGTTCTGTAGGTTTTCCAACTTCACTTCACCCAATCGTACGGCACCTTCAACAGGTTGATATACGTTCAGAAGTAGTTTGAGCAGAGTGCTCTTACCACTACCACTTGTACCCACAATTACCGTCGTCTCTCCTTTACGGATTTTCAAATCTATACCGTTGAGGACTAATGGTGAATTCGGGCCATTATACTGGAAGTAAACATCCTCAAAGCTAATATTACCAGTCTCTGGCAACATACCGATCTTATGGGAAGGATCCTCCTCGTTAGCCTTTGTATGAATCTCGTTCATACGCTCCAAACTGATTTTTGCCTCGCGTAAGGAACGGATAAACTCTACGAATTGTCGGATTGGTGCATTCAACTGAGCAACTACGTACATGATCGCTACGAGCATACCCAAGGTCATACTGCCCTCAACAACCGCATTAGCCACGAAGAATAAAATCAAGAGGTTCTTGCCCTCATTGATTAGATCTCCTCCTGTGCGTTGAATCTGAGCATAGACAGCTCCTCCGAGCTCTGTACGAATAAGAGCCGCTTGTGTACGTTCCCAGGACCAACGCTTAGACTTTTCAGCGTTATGCAGTTTGATATCCTGCATGCCATCCACTAGCTCAATGAGTTTACTCTGATTATCAGCGTATTGATCAAAGCTTTTATAGTCAATAGCATCCTGCCTAACCTGGAACAGGTATACCCAGGTTAGATTAAGAATAGTCCCAATCAAGAAAACCGTCAAAACCCATCCACTCCAGAAGAAGAGTAGAAGAGAAAAGGCAATGAAATTGAAAAGCGATAGGACCGACATCAAGGTGGTCGAAGTCAAGAATCGCTGAATGCGTTCGTGATCGGCAATGCGTTGAAGTAAATCACCGGTCAAACGATTATCAAAATAGCGCAGCGGTAGGCGAACCAATTTCTGCAAGAAGTCAGAAAGGATCTTAACATTGACTCGCACACCGAGGTGAATAATGATCCACCGTCGAAACACTTCCACCACTACCTGAGCCATGAAGAGTAAGACTAGACCCACGATCATCATCGTGATAAAGTCCGGCTCCACGTGACCTATTCCAATATCCACTAAGGACTTAAGTAAGAAAGGCGTGGCAATTTGTAGAATACCTGCAACAAAAATCCCTACCACCAGCTGAATCAGCAGGCCGGATTCTTGTCGGAAGTAAGACCACACATAACTCCAACGAGAGCGGTCCATCCCCTCTCCTTCCCTATCGTAAAATTCGGGTGTGGGCTCCAGTACCAAGATTACGCCTTCTCGGCCATCGTGGCTCCAGCCTTCCATGAACTCTTCCGGAGTAAGCGTGTACTTTCCTTCAGCGGGGTCTGCTACCCAAACCTTGTCTGGCTTGATATCATGGACAACCACAAAGTGATCATCTTCCCAGTGAGCAATAAATGGAAGTGGGATGTCATCGTGCAAACGGTCGAACTCAACGCTGACGGCTAGCGTCTGCATTCCAATGGTCTCCGCAGCGTCGCTAATCTCCAGTAATGAGACACCTTGCCGCCCCATATGGGTAAGCTCTCGCAAATACTCCAGCGAGTAATAGCGATTATAGTGTCGAGCAATCATACGGAGGCATGTCGCTCCGCAGTCCATACGCTCTAACTGGTGAAAAAAAGGAAAATTTTTAGCCATAAACCTGCTGTGGGAGACAATTGGGTCGCGATATTAAGACTAACTTATTGGTTAAGCGTCACTTATCAAACAAATTTAGTTTATTTTATGTGATAAATCAATATATACTTGCCCTAATGTAAGCTAAGTGGTGCAAGTGAGCGGCAAAGCCCGTGGCAAAAAAGCAGAAAAACTGTTTCTTTGCAGCGTGATGCACAACACTTTCATATCAGTTATTGGTCTGATTCACCAGCGGGCGGACCTAGAACGATTGACCACATATCTAGAAGGCCTTTATCGCACACTGGGCGATCACTTCAGTGATTATGAGATTATTCTGGTAAACAACGTACCGGAATGGCAAATCGATGAGCATATCAAGCCATTGCCTCCCGCACTGAAGAAACAGATCTACCTCATCCGGCTATCCTCAAGGACGAATAAGAACCATGCTATCTTGGCTGGCCTTGATCGTGCCAATGGCGACTACTCCGTCATTCTCGAAACGATCTTCGCAGAGACTCCAGAGAAAGTACTTGAACTCTACCAGAAAAGTCAAGAAGGTTTTGATGTTGTGTATCTGCAAGCAGAAAAGCGTGAAAGTCCGTTGCGTTTCCGCTGGTTGTACCGAGTATTCTACTTCATTCTAAAAAGATATTCTCAACTAGAAGTAGACGAAAAATCGCATAACAGTCGAATAATCTCCCGTCGTGCATTGAACTCATTGTTGCGCCTACGCGAGAACCTGCGCTATATGAAAGCCATCTACAGTATAGTAGGATACCGAACGGCCAGCATCCCAACCAGCAAGGCCTTACCTGATGATGATGATTTTGGAGAACGTTTCAAAACTTCTCTCGTTGCTATCACATCTTACACCACCTTCTTGAGGTCAAGTATGTTGTGGATCTTTATTGGCTCCTTCTTATTCCTGCTGTTTGTCATTACCAACGCGCTGAAGGTTAAGTTTACCGAGACCGACTTGCTAGGTAACGCAGCAGTAGCTGACTCCGGCTGGACGTTCCTCGTGATACTCATAGCTATCTTCTTTGCCGTCACCACCCTGAATCTGTATTTGATGTCTATCTATTTATCCAACATCTATACAGAGATCAAGCAACGGCCACCGTATATCATCGAGTCAACACGGCGATTTTAGAAGGCAGAAGAGTTTTTTTGTAAGTACAAAAACAGTCCTATTGGCAGCAACCAGGCAATGCACTTGCACTGAACTAATGATCATTGTACTTGTTATCTGGCCAGCTCTCTCGTACAATAATTACCTTAGTCATTTTCATAATGCCTGTATTCTATGAGAGTATTAGTTTTCCTCTTCGCCCTAATTGGTCCACTATTTCTAATCCACGCCCAAGAGGCTTATTGGCCAGAACGCAATGCGGCATGGGCTGAACTTCCCGATCAATATTTCAACGAGATCGATACGGAAGCCTTGTCAAAGGCCGTCCAATTCGCGCAAGACAATGAATACAAAGGAGAGCGAGACCTTCGAATCGCAATCTTGAAAGGATTTGCTCGTGAGCCTTATCACTATCTGGCAGGTCCGGTGAAAGAACGCGGCGGTCCCGCAGGGATGATATTGAAGAATGGTTATGTAGTCGCTCAATGGGGTGATACCAAGCGAGTAGACATGACTTTTAGCGTCACTAAGAGCTACCTCTCAACGGTAGCTGGTTTAGCTTGGGATCAAAATTTGATTCCCGATCTGAAACAACCGGTTGGAGAAACCGTCTGGGATGGCACTTTTGAAGGTGAACACAATTCCAAAATTAACTGGGATCACCTACTAACGCAGTCTTCTGATTGGTCTGGTAGCCTCTTTGGTATGAAAGACTGGGCAGACCGCCCACCAAGAACAGGAGGCGTCGACGATTGGAAGTACCGTGAACTTCACGAGCCCGGAACTCACTATGAGTACAATGATGTGCGGGTGAACGTACTCGCCTACTCTTTGCTTCAAACCTGGCGCAAGCCGCTACCGATGGTACTTAAGGAACATATCATGGATCCAATTGGTGCAAGCTCAAGCTGGCGCTGGTTTGGTTATGATCACTCTTTCACCAACGTGGATGGTATTCAAATGCAGTCCGTTAGTGGCGGAGGTCACTCCGGAGGTGGTGTATTCATCAATACAGAAGACCACGCTCGTTTTGGCCTACTTTTCCTAAACCAGGGACGTTGGCAAAACCAGCAGTTGATTTCATCAGATTGGGTAGACATGGTTCAAGAACCTTCTACAGCAAATCCCAACTACGGATACATGTGGTGGCTCAACAAGGCTGGCACCGACCGTCACTGGGAGGGTGTACCAGAACACTTGTACTACGCCGCTGGATTTGGAGGCAACTACATCATTATTGACAAAGAGCAGGACCTGGTCATCGTAACGCGCTGGCTGCAGCCATCAGAGGCAGGAGCTTTTGTCAAATTGGTAATGGAAGCTTTCCAGGATTAACGAAGCTGCAATACCACTGCGGAATGGGCAGGCAACTTAATCTCACTGAGATTCTCAATTGTCGCACCATTCATGATGTTAACAGCACTGCCATAACCGGACATTTGATCAGCAAAACGCGCTGTAGAAAGCGTACTTTCTCCATCGTTAGAATTGTACGCGATCATCACTGTATTTTGCTGATCATACCGGAAGTAGGTATAGATACCAGCCTCCGGAATGTATTGAGTAAGTGCTCCACTTTGTAGGGCAGTTGTACGTTTTCTGAAGTTCGCCAATCGCTGCAGGCAGTCAAAGATCTCTTGCTCAAATTCTTCCCGGTCTTTCTCTTTGAATTTATCATCCTTATCCTTCGGAAAACCGCCTGGGAAATCTCGTCGGCCACCCTCTCCGAAAGCGCCACCACTTCCTACCATTCCAATTTCGGTACCGTAGTAAATCATAGGAATGCCGCGCATCGTTAGCAGCATAGCGAAAGCAGATTTCAGCTTAGTGACATCATTGCCTAAGGCTTCGAATATTCGACCAAGATCATGGTTGTCCAAGAAGAGCACATTCTCATACGGATCTTTGTAGAGGTAGTCTTGTGCTAAGACGTAGTACAAGCGACTTACACCGCTGGTCCAACCCTGTGGCTGGCTAAGCGCCTCTAGCAGCGCATAATACATCTGATAATCCGTAACACCCGGCAGGCTGCTTTCGTGTCGTCCTGCACGTGCCCCTTCCGTAAACCACGATTGGATACCGGTACCATGAACCCAGGTTTCAGCGAAGATGCCAATATCCGAATACTCTTGAAGCATTCTACGATTCCAGTCGCCCATGAACTCTTGGTCGCAATAAGCATAGGTATCAATCCGGAAGCCATCCTGGCCACTAAATTCCGTCCACCAAATGCTGTTCTGAATCAGGTAATTGGCCAGTTGTGGATGCTGCTGATTCAAGTCGGGCATGTGCTTATCAAACCAGCTTTCGGTCACTGCTACAAAGTCTGACTCTGCAGCGTAAGGATCCATGTGCACAGGCGCGCGATAAGATATTGGTCGAAGGCCATCCTCCCACTGATGAATCCAATTACGATCCGGAAGATCCTGGATAAACCAATGCTGGTCGCCAGTGTGGTTAAATATAACATCCATCACTACCTTAATTCCACGCTCGTGGGCCAACTGTACAAGCTGGGCATACTGCGCATTGTCGCCAAACCGGGCATCAATGGCATAATGGTCGGTCACCGCGTAACCATGGTAACTTTCGTAAGGTTGATCGTTTTCTAGTACTGGGTTCAGCCACAGCGCAGTAACGCCCATTGACTCTAGGTGATCAAGGTGCTCCATGACACCGATCAAGTCACCTCCATGCCGGAAAAACACGTTTTCCCGATCCACGCCCTGCTGTCGCATTCCATCCACGCTATCATTACCACGATCACCATTAGCAAAGCGGTCGGGCATAATGAGATAGATAAAATCTTCGGCAGTAACCCCTTGAGCTTTTGCCATTTGCTTATTTCTGGCCTTCAGTTCGTACGAGTACGACTTAGTCACTACCCCATCATCATTCGACAGCTCAATCTGCATGGTGCCGGGCTTAGTTCCTAGACCAATATCAACCAGCACAAAGAGATAATTAGGGTTTTCTAGTCTGGTGGTTTCCAAAATCTTTACTCCCGCATAGTCCACACTAGGATTCAGGTGATTGATAGACTGATCATAAATGAGAATCTCAAGTTGCCGTTCTTGCATACCAGTCCACCAAAATGGTGGTTCCATTCTTGCTGTAGAGAAATTAGCACCATCAGCTTGGCGATAGAAATAGGTACTCTCTTCTACTCCCTCAGGCAACTTTGAATGTTCCAATTCATCCTGTCCAAGCAAGGTGAAATTCGTGAGGGCGATAAGCGAAAGCAATAAGAAAAAACGCATAGTGATCTTATTTTGTATAACCAGTCAAGTATAGCCTCTAAATAACAAAAGATAGAGGACATGTGCTATCCTCTATCTTTTATTCTCTACCGGAAATCCGAAATGAATTCCTACTTACTTGTCCAATCTACAATTAATCGGTAATACCAAATTGTGCTTTTGTTGGCATGGTAAGCAGACTGGTGGCCTTGACAGCAATACGCTTCATATCATAGGTTCCAGTACCTGCCCAAGACATATAGTCCTGTAGCTGGGAAACGGCTTGCATTTCAAATTCCATATCGTAGCGGTCATCAACTGCATCGAAGTGGATCAGCTCTTTCGCGCCATCGTTATGGACAACCCAGCTACCGTAAGATAGGGTCTCTTCCCAATGGCCGTAGTTGAAGGTACCATCTGGTTTAAGATTCCACCAGCGGCCGCGATTCGGTTTATTTTGACTGTTGTCAGCGTGATTCACCCAAAACTCCGCAACCCAATACGGTGAGCGCAAAAGAAGCTGCACTTTTGGACTGTTGGTGTTTGGTTGAACAGCGGTCGCATAGCTCCCACCTTCCGCTTGCCCACCAGCAGTAGTAGGATTAGTAGGCTGCTGAGTGGTCGTGGGGTTATCACCCTCTACCTTTGGGTCACTAATACAACTACTCATAAGCAGCATAACTGCCGACAAAAGAATCGGTAATGTCAATAGTTTAGCCTTCATAGGAAATTTGTCAATTTTATGTTTATGAGATTATGTAATCTTTCTATCTGTCCTTTGCACGCGTTTCACCAGGCTGGCGAATTTCAACACCCTCTGACGATTTAGAATCTTTCACCATTGCCTTCACATCTTCCAACAGCTGCTGTGCATCGTACACGATTCCATCTTTGACGGTGTATCTTACTCCTTCAGTACGAACCACCTCATTGTTCTCATCCAGGCGAATCGCTCCCGTACCATAAAGTACTTTAAAATCAGCGATTGGATTTTCTGCAACAATCACAAAATCGGCTTTTTTGCCAACCTCTACTGTGCCGATTTCATCCTCCATTCCTAGTGCCTCTGCTCCGTATAATGTTGCTGAACGCACCACTTCCAGCGGATGAAATCCTGCCTCTCTAAGCAGTTCCAGTTCGCGAATGTAGGCAAAACCATACAACTGAAAGATAAACCCGGAATCGGAGCCTGTAGTTACACGTCCGCCACGGTTTTTGTATTCATTAACAAAAGTCATCCAAAGTCGATAATTCTCGCGCCAGGCCACCTCTTGCTCCGTACCCCATGCGTGCCAATAAGAGCCATGGCTAATACGACTTGGCTGATAGAACTTCCAAAGGCTCGGAAGGGTATACTCCTCATGCCACTCTGCCCGGCGGGCGCGCATGAGGTCGCGGTTAGCTTCGTAAATATTGAAGGTTGGGTCCAAAGTAAAGTCTAAAGCTAGAAGCTCTTCCATTACCGCGTTCCAGTGATCACTGTAGGGCGGTGCTGCTTGTTTCCACAAACGTCCGGCCTCCTCAAAGCGATTCTGCTCATTTTGGTAATTGTAATCTACCGGATAATCCTGAACTGTGCGATCTGCAAAGAGGGCCTCTGGTAGGCCGTACCAGTGCTCCATGGTCGTAAGTCCGGCATGAGCACTATTCACTACATTCCACCGACCTACGTCCATTTGCGCATGGTGACAAGCAGAACGTAGTCCTAGCTTTTTATTCTCATCCAGAGCAGCACCCATGATATCCGGGTTTGCACCAAAGAACTTAATTCCATCAGCTCCTTTCTCAGCGTTGGCACGTACCCATTCGCGTGCACCTTCAGGCGTATTGATTAAGTCGTAATTGCCCTGACCAAAAACAGTATAGGCCTCGATTCTCGGTGCTACAATCGTGTTCTGATTACTTCGCTCTTTATGCTCTAGCACCCAGTCCAAGCCATTGCCACAGGACGGGTCTCTAATGGTCGTAATGCCATGCCCCATCCACAACTTGAACACATATTCTGCATCTGCACCTTGGGCGCGACCACCGATATGCCCGTGCATATCCACGAATCCTGGCATCAGGTACATACCTTCTGCGTCGAGTTCATATCCTCCTTCTTTCAGTTGAGGTCGGCGATCCTGATTGATTGGCACCCCTGGGTTACCCACCACCTGAATTTTCACAATCCGATCATTCTCGACCACAATATCGATGGGTCCTCGTGGCGGGGCGCAGTTTCCGTTAATTAGTGTTACTCCACGGATAATGAGCTGGCTATAGGGGCCATCTCCCTCTCCTTCTGCTCGGTCAGGCGAAGCATCTACCTGGGACCAGGCTTGTTGGGAAAAAATTAGAAGCAGACAACTGACAATAAGTAATAATCTTCGCATGGTAACATCTTAGTGTTTACTAGGTAATAATACAGGAATTCATCTAACCATTTGGAAATCAGATACCAAATACTACACCTATGAATCGTTTAGCGTTTCTCTTAATCCTATTTTCAATTTTCACTGGCTGCAAAGACGAAGTTCGCCCCAGTGATTTTATCGGCGAATTTGAAGGCACTATCTATCGGGATAATCCTTATACACAAATTTTCACCTCCGAGTACGAATACACATTACAACTGACCACCGATACCTTGGAGAACTTCCAGATATTGATCCGTCGCAAAAACGGTACCTCAAGGACGCTATTGGTTAGCTTCATTAACCTAAACAGAGATCCGTTTGAAGCCACAGAAGATCAGGATACACTTCGCTTTGAGCTAGATAATAGTGACCTTCTACGTAATGACCGGCACCGTGGAAAGCTATGGCTCACTGCAGATAGCATCCATCTGGACTACTACCACAATTTCACAGACAACTATAACCTACCTTTTGGAGCTTTACCTGAAGAGCGCACCTATCGTGGTGCTATCCCCAGGTAAAACTCGTATGGGCTCTAACGCTGGCAAGCACATTGTGTTGGCATAGCTGATCCAGTTGTTGTCATCATTGGCCAGGCATTACCACTACCGGCTTGCTCGAAGTAAAATTCGCCGCGAGGGCGATCATAGTTTCCAATCTCATTCATGGTTGCCGCATCATAGAGACGCCCATTGACCATCGTGTACTGGACCTTTTCTGTTTCACGAATGTCTTCTAATGGGTTGCCATCAATGACGATGATGTCTGCAAGCTTTCCGGCACGGAGGCTACCAATCTCACTATCCATACCGAGATATCGAGCACCGTTGATAGTTGCAGCATGCAAGGCTTCCATATTGGTCATACCGCCTTGTTCAAGCATCCAAAGCTCCCAATGTGCCCCTAGTCCTTGCAATTGACCGTGTGCTCCAAGGTTAACTTTCACTCCCGCATCCGTCAATTTTTTCAAGGATTGGCTGGTGAGGATATGACCATTTTCATACTCCTCTTCTGGAATCATAGTCCGGTGACGAGAACGGCTATCTACCACTTGGCGAGGCGTGAAACTCAGTAAGCGATCCTTTTCCCACACGTTGGTGTGTTGATACCAATAGTACTCACCATTCACACCACCATAGTTCACGATCAGCGTTGGTGTATTATGAGCTTCCGTGGCAGCCCAGAAGGTGGTCACATCATTAAATAGTGGTGCTACAGGAATATTATGCTCAACACCAGTGTGTCCGTCTGCAACCATACTCATGTTGTGGAAGAAGAAAGATCCTCCCTCTGGTACAACGAGTAAATCAAGCTCACGTGCAGCACGCATGACCATCTGCCGTTGCTCGCGGCGTGGTTGGTTATAACTCTTCACACTGAAGGCTCCATAAGCCTTTGTACGACGTAGAGCAGAGCGAGCATCGTCAAGGTTATTGATAACCGCCTTAAAGTCGCCATCCGCTCCGTAGATAATCGTGCCGGTACTATACAAACGTGGGCCTACAGAATGCCCCGCCTTAATCATCTCACTATGACTGAAGATCATTTCCGAGTTCGAACTCGGGTCATGAGCAGTGGTAACACCATAAGCTAAATTGGCATAGTAGAACCAATTTTGCTGTGGGCTTAGACCATAACGGAAGTCACCTAAGTGACCGTGTACATCAATGATTCCCGGCATAATTGTCTTACCAGCACAGTCAATAACTTTCGCCGACCGTGGCACACGAACATCAGCCCCAACTTCTCGAATGGTATTTCCTTCTACCAAAACTGTACCCTGCTCTATAACTTCGGCCCCTTCCATCGTAATAATGCGGGCGTTAGTGAAAGCAACTAAACCTTCCGGCTTGTCCATCGGTAACTCCAGTGGAATCTGCATTCCGACGGTATCCAGAGGAGGGATACTATCAGCCGCTCCTTCTAGGAAAGAGAAACGTTCCGTTAGTTGATCAGAGTAATACTCATTTCCAAGGGTCCAACGAAGGGTCTTACTATCTGTCGACCAATGTATATTGATACCAGCATCCTTAGCTACCTGCGCTACAGGAACCGCCTTCGTCTTGGCATTGATACCTATTGACTTACCTGTTTTTGGAAACGGTGCTACATACACCTTGTACAATTCAGACCAAGCAATCCAGTTGTTATCTGGGCTAATACTGAACCGCTGCGCATACTTGCCATCAAAGTGCTTCTTCTCATCCGTACCATTGACCTTGATGCTGTAGAAACTCTTGGTCAAGCTACCGAATAGGAAACCACCCGTTTGGTAGAAGATCCGCTCGCCATCAGCACTAAATACTGGATATTCTCCACGAGGATGCACCAGCGAGGCTTCACCACCATCAACGGAAACTGTGTAGAGTCCAGGTTCTGTACAATGAACGTAGCCTTGATGACCATTACCTCCATCCTTTCGATAAACAACAGTCTTTCCATTTGGCGAAAAAGCAGGAGTTCTGTAAATACCTGGTTCGGCTGTAAGCGTCGTTTCTGTACCTCCTGACAGGTCGCGTAGAATGACACTCCCCAATTCTGTATCATGCCAACTAACGTATGCCAACTTTGATCCATCTGGGCTAAAGGCGGGTTCAAACTCAAAGTGGGATGCGGAGGTAAGACGTTCTACTTCTTTACTATCTACATCCATGGTCCAGAGATAACCAACGGCACTAAACGCCAATGTCTTTTCATCAGGAGAGGTCGTCAGATGACGAATAACTTTGACGGTAAAGTCGTCTTCATAAACCGGATTATTCACTCGTTGCGTAGTAGCTACTTTTGTGTTGACCTCAACTGAGAAGGGTATTTGCCGAGCACTGGCCTTGGTGTTCGGATCACTCGGCACTTGCCAGATTTTTCCGTCGGCCCAAATCACGATATGGGAATCGTCTGGGGTCCAATCAAAACCAGAATAAACTCCGAAGATTGCCCATGCCTCTTGCTGGTCTTTGCTGAGTGCATCGTAAACCGGATAGGCTAGGCCTGTTTCCAGTTCGTAAACAAATAGCACTGATTTTTCACGTACGCGACGCACAAAAGCCAAGCGTTTGCCATCATTCGAGATTTGCGGGCGACAGGCCCCGCCTGGACCGCGCACAATTGTCTCCAGCTTATCTTCCTGACGATCATAACGCTTAATCACGTAGATCTGACTGTTAGGGTCCTTATTGTACTGGAAGAAGCCGCCCGGATACATATCCTCGCTAAAGTACACGTAGCGTCCGTCCGGAGAAACAGTTGGTTCGTTTACATCCTGCTGGTCATTCTTACGTTTGGTGAGCTGAATACCGCTGCCACCGCTAACGTGATACATCCACATCTCACCCGCTCCCAAGGAACGTTGAGAAGTAAAGTGCTTACGAGCAACGATGTACTGGCCATCAGGAGTCCAGGCTGCGTTGTTTAACAAACGGAAGCTCTCTTTCGTTACTTGCCGAGCCTCTTTGCCATCAGCGTCCATAATCCAAATGTTATCACCTCCACCAGCATCACTGGTGAAGAGAATTTGGGATCCATCAGGACTAAATCGAGGCTGTACTTCCCAGGCAATACCGGTACGAAGTGGTGTCGCCTTACCACCAACCATTGGCATTTGATAAATATCACCGAGTAGATCGAATACGATGGTCTTTCCATCAGGACTTACATCAAGGTTCATCCAAGTTCCCTCATCCGTGGTAAAGTTGAGGTCTTGCCACTCCCAGTCACCGGGTGGATCATTGACGTCCCATTTATCTTTATCGGATTGAGCAGAAAGGAAGAGTGTCGCCATCAGCATCGACAGCAGCAGAGCATTTTTGCACATAATGAAATCTTTTATCAAGCACGGCTAAGGTAAGTAATTTTCCAGGAGCCTTTTTTCCATTTACTGCGGCAGAATGGCCTTTCACTGAACCAATTACGAACAGCTGTTCGTAATTGGTTATCTTTTGGACGTAAACCGGTGTTGCGCCACTCTTCGGCCCAAATTCTCACCACATTCTTTCGAAAAACTGATGAAAAATATGTTGATTCGCACCTTTTGTTGCCTTGCCTTGTTATCACTACTCGCTTGTACTAGTGAACCAGAAGCAACAGAATCCAGTAATTACGCAAAAATGCCCGTAAACTACCCCGAAACGGCTACTGTAGAGCACGAAGACGACTATCACGGAACAATCATAGCTGACCCATTCCGGTGGCTCGAGGTTGACACCGCCCAAGATGTGGAAGCTTGGGTAAAAAGCCAAAACGAAGTCACCTTCGGCTACCTTGAAGCTATCCCATTCCGTGAAAAAATTGAAGAACGCCTAACCGAACTACTCAACTATCCTCGTTTGAGTTCTCCGTTCCGTGCCGGTGACTACTACTTCTTCTACAAGAACGATGGTTTGCAAAACCAAGCCGTTATCTACTTCCAGCAAGGATTAGATGGTGAGCCTGAAGTCTTTATTGACCCTAACACTTGGTCGGAAGAAGGTACAACTGCCATTAGTCTTCTTGGATTCTCTCAAGACGACCGCTACGTAGCCTTTTCAGTAGCGGAAGCAGGAAGTGACTGGCGTCAGATTCGCGTGATGGAAGTCGCGACCAAAAAGGAGATGGACGATAAGTTAGAATGGGTGAAGTTTAGTGGTGCCGGTTGGTCTGGCAATGGTTTCTTCTATAGCCGCTACCCTGCCCCAGCAGAAGGTCAAGAACTTTCCGGCAACAATCAATACCACAGTGTCTATTACCATGAACTTGGTACGCCACAAAGTGAAGACAAACTCATTTTCCGTGACGACGAAAATCCTGGCAACTACCACTATGGTTATGTGACCGAAGATGGTAACTACTACATCATGTTTGATGCTCCTGGTACGGATGGATTCGCTACCTACTACAAGGACTTGAAGAATGATGGCGATTTCGTGGCGCTATTCCCAGGTTACGATAGCAAGAACTCAGTAGTTCACAATATCGGCACGAAGATGTTAGTACTAACGGATATTGACGCACCAAAATATCGCCTGGTAGAAGTTGACATTGAAAATCCAGCAAAGGAAAACTGGAAGGAAATTATCCCCGAGAGCGAGGACCTATTGCAAAACGTCTCTAGTGGTGGTGGATACTTATACGCTAACTACCTAGAGAAGGCAACTGACCGTTACTATCGCCACAACTATGATGGTAGTGATCGTCAGGAAATCGCGCTTCCTGGTACTGGTAGTGCCGGTGGCTTAGGTGGTGAGGAAGATGATGAAGTACTATTCTACACCTTCACTTCCTTCATTTACCCGCCTACCATCTTTAAGTATGATGTAAAGTCGGGTGAGTCCACTCCATTCTACGAAGCAGAACTACAATTTAGCCCTGATGACTACGTGGAGAAGCAGGTATTCTATCCAAGTAAGGATGGTACTGAGGTAAGCATGTTCATCGTCCACAAGAAAGGTTTGGACATGAATAGCAACAACCCTACTTATTTGTATGGATATGGTGGCTTTAATGTGAGTCTCTCGCCAAGCTTCAGTGCGTCCAGACTTGTACTCCTAGAGAATGGTGGCGTTTTTGCCATGCCAAACCTACGTGGTGGTGGCGAATATGGTGAAGAATGGCACAAAGCAGGAATGTTGCACAACAAGCAGAATGTATTTGATGACTTCATCGCTGCTGGAGAATACCTCATTGCAGAAGGTTATACAAGCAAGGACAAGTTAGCTATTGCTGGTGGTAGTAATGGCGGTCTACTAGTAGGCGCCTGTATGACACAGCGCCCTGACCTATTTGCGGTAGCCTTCCCTGCAGTAGGCGTAATGGATATGTTGCGCTACCACAAATTCACAGTTGGAAAAGGCTGGATTCCAGAGTACGGATCAAGTGATGATCCAGAGCACTTCAACAACCTTCTAAGCTATAGCCCACTCCACAACCTTAAAGAAGGAGTGGAATACCCAGCAACCATGGTAACCACTGCCGATCATGATGATCGTGTAGTACCAGCACATAGCTTTAAGTTTGCTGCTCAGTTGCAGAAGAGCCATAGTGGTGAAAACCCGGTCCTTATCCGAGTTGCGACGGACGCAGGTCATGGCGCGGGTAAGCCAATTGGCAAGATTATCGAAGAGCAAGCTGACCTCTGGTCATTCTTCTTCTATAATACAGATGCTCCAGTGAAGTACATTGAGGGCTAATCAGGTAAAACTGAAATAGTGGAATAGGAAGTTAGAAGTCAATTCTAGCTTCCTATTTTGCTTTTAGGCCCTTTGTCAACCTCAAATCCTTCCAACAGAGTGCCTAATTATTCACATTCTAACGTCTCCTTAACACCCCTTAACCCACTTTAACCAAGGCTGTAACTGTGTTAACGCTTCTATAGGCACATTGCTGGTGTCCTGGGCATACTTTTGATATATGAGAGCGAGCATTGACTCCTATACCCCAAAAAAGTATTACCGAACGCCCAAAATTTTCGCTTTATGAAACGAATCACAGTAGTCATCTTCATGCTAAGCACGGTTTTGTTCACATTGCAAAGTTGTGTAAGCGCCGAGAAGCTAGTTGACCATGGCCGCTATGATGACGCCATCGAACTAGCCCAGAGAAAACTTAGCGGTAAGCAGCGTAAGAATCCAAAATTGGTTCGTGCCGCTGAAGAAGCTTTCCGCAAAGTAACAGCTCGCGAAATGCGCGAGATTGAGCGTCTTAAGCGCTCTAACCGCGATGAGAATTGGGGTCAAATCAATGCCATCACACGCCGTATTCGCGAGCGTCAGGAGGCATTGCAGCCTTTGCTTCCATTGACAGACAAGAACGGTTATACCGCCGATTTTCGTTTCGTTGAGGTGGATGCCCTCGAGCAGGAAAGTCGTGACAAAGCTGCCGCCTTCCATTATGCTGAGGCTGGAAGCTTGCTACAAAGAGCACGTCAGGGTGATAAGCCTGCAGCTAGAGCCGCTTATCGTGAATTGGAAGAAACACAGCGTTACTTCCGTCGTTACGAGAATTCTGCTGCGCTTAAGCAGGAAGCTCATGAGCTAGGCATTACACATATTATGGTACGCGTTGAAAACAACGCACCAGTAATAACACCAGCTGAATTTGATCGCTACTTGACCAATATCAACATAGCTGACTTGAATAACTTCTGGCAGCACTACCACGTTCGTCCAAACCGTAACCGCAACTACGATTACGAAATCAAGGTTCGCATTACTGATATTCTGGTTAGCCCAGAAGTGGTACGAGAAAGAGAATACGTTGACAGCAAGACCATCCAGGACGGATTCGAGTACGTTCTTGATGAGCGCGGAAATGTAGCAAAGGATTCATTAGGTAATGACATCAAAGTTCCTCGTGATGTAACCATCGAAGCTTGGGTAATCGAAACACTCCAGCAGAAGGAAGCTAACGTGGAAGGTTTGGTTGAAGTAAGAAACTTAGCTACCGGCAGAATGATCCGCACAGCTCCGTTGACAGCGAGTGCCCTGTTCGAAAACTACGCTTCTACCTTCCGTGGTGATAAGCGTGCCTTGAGTCAGGAAACCCGTCGCCGTATTGGCAACGCACCGGTTCCGTTTCCTGCGAACGAAGCCTTGATCCTCCAAGCGGCTGAATCTTTGAAGCCTGTCTTACTGGATCGAATTCTCGACTACAACCACTTAGTTGAAGTCTAAGAATTGTAGAAAAATAAAAAATCGGAAGTAGGAGTATTCCTGCTTCCGATTTTCTTTTTGGTAAAGCCCGCTATTACTGTACCGCCTGAATACGACGTAAAAACAGATTCGCAGAGCTAACTGCTACCGGTTGAATCTCGAAAGTCTCTCCGTCTGGCATTTTCATCACCAAGTCTTTCACCTTCATACCTTCAAGCTGTTGCATGAAGACCGTATTGTTAGAAGTAATACTTAGAATGCCTTGCTTGAACCCAAAGAAGTAATAAAGGCCACTTGGAGATTTAAGATAAATGTACAGACGATCATCATCATTCGTAGAAGGCATCTTGATTTCTACGTAGCACTCTACTTGCTTGTTCAGTGGATCACCATTAATTGAGATTAGACCGTTGTTCTTCTCGGTGCTCACAAACGACTGATAGTCTCCGTGCCATTTCATCGGCATTTTACTGAAGAGAAAATCATAGGTGTTTACCCGCTTGGCAACGTCCAATACTCCTAACCCAAGGCCGGCCAAAGCATCTTCCCTTTCCTTGCTAGCTGGGAATAGTTCTCGAACTGTCTTTTGGTAGAAGCCAATATCAGCCAAATAGCCGATAGCTCGTGATTCAAAGCCTGCAGACAGAAAGTCATTGTGAACAATCTTCATTAGTCCTTCTGGAATAAGCATTTCCAGACCTAACATAAATTCAGCAGTAACCGGAATTTCTTCCACCACTGGTTCCTCCTCTGGCTCGGGTTCTGGATCGGCACTCATCATTGGCTCATCAGCAAGCATAATACCACCGCCCTCTTCCGGTTCTGGTTCTTCTTCTGGTGCTGGTGGTGGGAAGGCTGTCTGGGCCCTACCAGCTGCATCTACACTTACGTATTTCAGGCCAGAGCCTAGATTAAATTTACCTTCAGCATCTACACTGCCGTCACTGTTCTTAAAGACCATTTTATTGCCAACAATTCCGTCAGCAAGAACAACAGTCGAATCACCAAAAACAAACTGATCTTTGTCCTCTAAGTATTTCACCACTCCCGTAGAGACGTCCAACAAGCGGCGGTCTTTTCTAAATAGCAATGGCGTTAATAATCGAGGATAAATCTTGGCAAACTCCTTCGACAAGAACAAGCCTGAGAACAAGAGCTCTTCATCGTATGATTTTGGCACATCGTAATCGATAACCAAGTCATTCTTATCTCCTTCAAAGTTTACGGTAAACCAATACTTATAAGGCAGGTTCTCAGCATTCAGACGTGCATAACCATCAAACTGCAAGGCTTCCTTTTCGGCATCCAAGAGAATATCTCCACGGAACTGCGTCTTATGGTCGATGAAGAAAGTATCCGATGGTGAGATTTCTCCTACCGCTCTTGTTACTGAACGTTTCTTAGAATAAGCTCCTTTTCCAATCGGTTGTCCCGAGATATTCTGTAGCTCAAATTCTTGCTCGTACGGTCCTACATTATACTCATAGAATCCGCTCGCCTCATATACTCGTCTACCCTTAATCTGAACCGTTGCACGGTTGATAACGTGGTATTTACTGGTTGTATCGGCAATGATCCTTGCATTTTCAAGAACTGCCATCTCTGCGTTTGGAGCAATTTCAACGTACTGGCTATCTGGATAAATGAAGGCATCTGAAGCAACGATATAATCAACGCCCTCAATGGAAAGCAGGCTATTGCGGAGATTATAAGTAGCCTCCTTACCGTAAAACTGTAGAGAATCTTGATCAGGGTGAATAGAGGTAAACAAGGCTTGTTGGTCCTCTTCCGTTAGGAATGTGATACGATTTCCTTTCATGTCCCAATCAAACTCATTCATGGTCGTCATGTACTGGTTGTAAGGGAGCATTGTGATCACACTTTCATCATTGGCCTCAAAGTGCCCAATCGACTCATCAAAGTCCATTTCGCCTTTCACATTGTCCGTCTCCAATGCTAGTCGATCATCGACCTCCAGCGCATTGATTCGGATTTGCATGGTATCTGCATTAGCAGAATTGGCACCAAAAGAGAAAATTCTTGAGTTGGCCTCACCTAAGCTCCAGCTGAGTTTACCAGCTCCGCGTAGCCCATCTGGCGTCAATACCAACGATCCATTTAACCGGTGGTCATCAGCGCGATACAATTGAAATGGCGCATTTTCGGTACTCTTCACCAGAAGACTGTCACTATAGGGACGCCATTCAAGGTCAACCGCCTCACCATGTACCTCGGGTACGGGAACCTCACCGTCACGCACTTCCTCCAAGTCAAAGGCATCGGCACTCGCAGTGGCTCGTTTCGGCATAAATGCAAAGTCCTCCGCATTCACCTCGGCCTGGATATATTCCAGTTTCCCTTTACCTAAGAGACCGCTATTCGTGAGCGTCAATTCTCCAGTATAGGTTCCTTTTCCATCATAAGCAGGGTAGCCCTCTGTCGGTGTTTCAGTGGTAAAGCCAAGTGATTGGTCCTCTTGAATACGCGCCGTCTCTTCAATATCAGGGAACATCCCGTTACTACGTAGTGCTCCTTTAAATTGCACATCTTGCGGACCGTAGCGATCCAGGTGATCAAAGCTAAATGGTTCTAGTTCAAAATAGAACGAATCACGTATGTAGACACCTCCGCGAGTATCCGGGTTGTCATAGAAAATGTAGCTACTTTCTTTACTCTGAAGAGAGGGGAAAATAGGTATATCCTTCCGGCCAGATTTGTTATTAGGAGCATCAATAAGCAGCACCCCATTGAGGTGTTCAATCCTCGAAGCTAGACTTAACGCTTCCGGTCGATTGTTTTCGTCCAAGTTGCCAGTGGGTACATACAGATCGAAGTAACGAACAGAGTCAAGGACGACCTTGTAATCCTGGTAAACGAAATGGAAGTCTTTACCCTGTAGCTGACTGTATCCCGCAAATAATTCACCATCAAAATCAAAGTTGCGATCGCCTCGCATGAAGGCCTGATTACCGGCTGGCAAGGCAGTAACCCGTTGTGCCCGGCTAAAATCGATCCGCTTCACTCCGTTTAAAAGGGAGTAACCATTTTGTAAATTGATCGTGGCGTTTGCAGTATCCGTTTGAGATACTAGTCTTAAGTAGTCATAATCTGTATTACCAGCCTCCGCATCTACGTAGTGGTAAATCTTCTCCTTCATCTCAATTTCCTGCGTCTCTGGGTCATAGGCTACAAAGCCTTTACTCACCAAATCATAGATCATTGGAAGGATGTTCTCTACCGTAAAGCGCGAGTTCAAACGATTAGCCAAAAGTGAAGCGGGCATAAAATTGGTCCCCTCACGCTCCGCAGTAGCCTTCATAATTGCTAAAGGATTCGCGTTGGCAATATTCTGGATCCGGCTGTATTCCCGCGTATCGAAATACTCTAGAGACTCGAACGTCACGTCCGCCTTATTCACAAAACTGGCAGTCGGACGACCAATAACTAAGGAATCTTGTGGGAGAAAGGCTTTCAAGAAATCCGCATCAATATTCATCTGATGAAGACTGTGGAAGAATGGATAGCGATCTGTACCCTTCTTACCACGAGACAGCTCCACACTCAAATCGTCTAGGTTCATACGAACATTCACCGAAGGGTGGAAAAGACTATCGTTATGCAGGTATACCGTGACCTGTACACCTTGACCAACGATCCGATTTTCGTCCTTAATGGTTACCAGGTTTCCGGTTCCTCTGAACTCCGTTTGATTGCGTTCATCTACTACCAGAAGTTCAGCGGCGCGGCCTTGTCCTCCGGTCGCATAAACAGTAGCTCCATGCAGTCGGAAACCACCGCGGAGTTTTACCTCCTGTCGCAAACTAGAAAAGTCGAGGTAGGCATCGGTAGATTCAAAGCGCGGATAGGATGTACGACTACCATCAGCCACCAGCTTATCAGAGAAGGTACCTTTCACCTTTGTTTCTCCAAAATACTGAGGGTAATACAGGTAGGCCTCATCCGCCTCATACAAGCTTCTCAGTGTCTCTACTGTATAAGACTCCAGCTCCGCATAAACATTATCTCCTAAATCCGTACGCGCCCAAGTGGTTTTACCCCCTTGGCCAGAAATGCGTTTCTCAAGTGGTAGATACTGAAAGTTTGTCTGATTAATGGTAAGGGTATCATTTGACCGCATTGCGGTCAGATCAGCGTTCTCCACCTCCAAGATTGGTTGCTCGTCGAACGTCCAATCATGTTTCTCGGCGAATGCGAACCAACTCACACTAGCAGGTGAATATTTGATGGCTTGATACTCGTAGAAATCAGCGGAGAACCGTAGAAATTCACTAACGTTATTTACCCGAAACCCTTCCTTGGTCGTCAGGATTTGATCTAGAACTTTTGTCCAGTTAGCGAACTGGCTCGCTTGGTCAGTTTTTTCTTTGATCTTAATGATCGTTCGTAGGTAATCCTGAAAATAGGGAGTTGCTCCAAGTTTTCGACTACGCATAAGCAACCCGGTGTTCGTGACAGCAGACTGCTCCTCGGGCGTAAAGGCACCGCTAGCAAAAACGCCGGCAAAAGAAGAATAGGTGTCTTGTACCTCTTTGGGCTTCCCTTCCGTCATCAACTCCTCCAACTCTAGAAGAAAATCGGCCTGTAGCTGGGCGGGGGTTAATGTATCAGCAGCCATTTGTGCTTGCAGCAGGCCACTAAAAACCACCATAGTGGTAGTCACGAGTAACAGTCGTAGCATAACGATCAATTAGATTTTCAGTCGGGCCACACCCGATCGACAATAGTCTTTTGGAAAGAACTAGGGACGTCTAAAGTGAAACATCAACCAGCCATCTTTGGATCGCGAATCTAGTAATTGCCACCCATGTAAAGCCGCTGCTTCCTCTACCTTATGCTGATCTTTCAAGAGGATGCCAGACACAAGCAAGTCACCGCCCTTTTCTATCCGCTGGTATAACGCCTCTAGGCTGGCTAGTATTACGTTACGGTTGATATTGGCTAGGATAATCTGATATGTGGTCGGAGGCACTACATCTAGGGTCCCTGTGTAGATGTCGATTCCATCCACATTATTGGCCTGCATGTTTACGAGCGTGTTCTCCGTTGCGGCAAGTTCAATGTCCACTGCATCGATGTCAGTAGCGCCAAGTTTCTTGGCTAGAATAGCCAAAATACCCGTACCACAACCATAGTCAAATACCTTGCCTCTAGTCATATCTAGTTGCTCCATCCGCTCCATCATCAGGAAGGTGGTAGCATGATGGCCAGTACCAAATGCCATACGTGGATGGATCATTAAATCGAATTGCACTCCTTCAAAAGGGGGATGAAATTCAGCACGTACACCGACAAAGTCACCAACTCTCACGGGTTGGAAGGCCGCCTCCCACTGCGCATTCCAGTTTTGTCCGGGAATGAATTGCCGCTCGAAGTTCAATCCTTCTGTAGCAATCAGACTATCGAGATCGGCTTGAAATTGGTCATCGACAAGGCCTGCGTCAACATATGCTACTACTTCATCGAGAGTTTCCTCAAATCCGTTAAAGGGCATAGCCTCTGCTAACGACTGGACTAAAGCCTGCTGTTCTTCCTGACCAATAAGTTGAAAACGGTAGGCCCAATAGGCGGGACTAGCCATAGATTTCTCTTTTGCTTGCACTAAAGGTATTCATCAGTAGCGAAACTACTGTCATCTGACCAACTCCACCGGGCACCGGTGTGATGTAGCTGGCTTTGGCACTAACGCCCTCAAAATCAACATCACCAACTAGTCGGTAGCCTTTAGCCGCTTCTGAATCCTCGACTCTATTGATACCTACGTCGATGATCACCACGCCCTCCTTGACCATATCAGCAGTTACCGTATTTGGGCGCCCAACCGAAGCAATAATGATATCTGCCCGACGTGTATGCTCCAGCAAATCAGTGGTACGACTGTGGCAAAGCGTAACCGTAGCGTTACCAACTTTGTCCTTTCTCGATAAGAGAATACTTATTGGTGTACCAACGATGTTCGAACGGCCAATAACCACCACTTCTTTACCTGAGGTAGGGATGTCATAGCGCGAAAGCATTTGCACAATTCCACACGGAGTGGCTGGCAGATAACATGGCAAGCCAAGTGCCATTCTACCAATATTTACGGGGTGGAAGCCATCTACATCCTTAGATGGATCAATGGCTAGCGTAATTTTATGCTCATCCAGGTGATCAGGTAATGGAAGCTGTACAATAAACCCATCAATATCCGGATCCTGATTTAGTTTTTCTACCACAGCCAACAATTCCTCTTCACTAATGCCAGCATCTTTTCTGAAGCAGCTCATCTTCAGAGATATCTGCCGGCTTACGAATCAGGGTCGAATGAAAACCTACTTGCTCACAAGAGCGTACCTTATTGCGTACGTATACCTTACTTGCTGGATTATCACCAACAAGAATTGCAGCTAAGTGTGGCACCTTGCCGCCGTTAGCAATTTGCTGTGCAGTTTGCTGTGCTAATTCCGCTTTGATCTCGCGAGCGAGTTGCTTTCCATCCAGTAGAACCATACCCGATTTTTCAGTGAGATGCAAATATAGGCGATCACCATTGATTACAGGTGATCATGAGCTTACTAATCGTCAAGAGTTTCCGTGAAAGTGATCGAAATCAGGATTGGCAGGCAGCGAATCAGGAGTCGAACGGCTCTTTCTGGTAGTGCATGTCTACTTTGTCGTTCCCCTTTCCCAAATGTCCTAATTGAAAGCTGGGACAGCTTTGAAAAATAGATACATTTGTGCAGAGTCAGGGGGGCGAATCTGAAGAAAGAGCTTGAATACAGGGGGAAGACAAATTGTAAGCCTTAACAAATTATCATTAGGCTAGTTGGCCGAAGATCGTTACATTTGCTATAGACGACGCAACTATTTCCAAACTTCTCTCCGCGATGCCGGCTAAAACCGGCTTCCGTCCATTGCCCTTTCTACGCAACTTATCCCCAGTTTGCCTGCGAGTGAGCTTTCAACTAATTGAAGGCTAATTATGCTATTGAATAAAGTCATGTTTTACGATAATCTGAAAATAAGGTCATCCATGGTAAGACTTTTACCCACGCGTATTTGGACGCTATTGTTGCTGACCGCAGCCTACCTCCCACTTCTATCCCAAAGCTACATGATGAATGGGACGCCCATTACCGACTGTTCTGGATTCTTCCAAGATAGTGGTGGCGGCACCGCGGGTTACGGGTTAAATGAGAACTTCACTACTGTAATTTGCAGTGATGGAACAGAAGGAACTCATATCCAGTTGGTGTTCTCCAGTATTGATATTGGTGCCAACGAAACTATCACCTTCTACGACAGTGATTCCGCAACCCCTGGCACGGAATTCGACCCATCCTTCCTAACGGATCCTGACAATCCGTTTATCATCCAAGCTACCGCAGCAAATACGAGCGGTTGTCTGACCGTCGTATTTACATCAGATGGAGTTGATAGCGGGAACAGTGGTTGGAGTGCAGATATTAACTGTGTTACAGCTTGCCAGATTATTACCTCAGAACTAATCAACACGACTCCAGATGTTATGCCCGTAGATACGGGTTGGATTGATATCTGTCCAGGAGAGCGGGTTGAATTCTTAGGCCGTGGATTGTATCCACAAAATGGAATCGTTTATCAGCACAGTGATCTCACCAGTAGTTTTGAATGGGATTTCGGCGATGGCAATACCGCCGTTGGACCAAACGTGACCAACGTTTATGATGAACCTGGCGGATACGTAGTACAGCTTAAAATTACCGATCAATTGGGGTGTGAAAACACGAACTTTATATCTCAGCGGGTCCGGGTAGCGCCCTACCCCACTTTTCAATACGATGAGCAAATTGATCCGACGTTCTGTAGTGGAGTTTGTCTGATGGTATCCTCTTCAGTGGATCTGAATTCAGGATCGAATATCATAGCTTTCCCTGATACTGCAAGTTTTGTACAGGAGCGTTCCCGCTCAGATACACTGTTGCTACCAGATGGTAGCGGTGGTCAGTACCAAGAAAGCATTGACTTTACAGAATTTCGCCCGGGTGCGACATTAACTAACCCGGCAGACATTTGCTTTGTATCGCTGGACTTGGAGCACTCCTATAGTGGTGACCTCGATATCGAATTGATCTGCCCAGATGGAACCTCCATCTTCCTTCTCGACTACCCTTCTGGAACAGGGCAAACCAACTTTGGCGAACCTTGGGCCACAGGTGCGGTAGATGGTGAATCTAGTGACCTTACTCCTGGTGTTCCGTATACCTATTCCTTTGTCGAAGGAGCTGCAAATGGTACACTCGTAGAATTTGACGCAAATGCCCCGATTTATACCTATACAACCAATCCTAGTATAGTAGACGGAGACATTAACACACTGACAGACAGCTACTTTCCGGCTGGAGAATACCAACCAGAAGAAAGTTACTCCAACCTTTTGGGATGTCCACTTAACGGATCCTGGACCATACGAGTGACGGACAACCTTGGACTCGATAATGGCTGGTTATTTAGCTGGAGTATAGCCTTTAAGGAATACCTCTACCCTGAAATCGAGGTCTTCTCACCACCAATTGTGGATTGGGGCTGGGAGACAAACCCAACGGTGATAGAAAGTAGCCGAGACGGCATAGAAGCCTCTCCTGTAAATGCAGGGGTAGCAGCCTACACCTTCTGGGTAGAAGATGAATTTGGCTGTGTAAATGATACAACTCTAAACTTTGAGGTTTTACCACCAACACACCCTGATTGCTTCAACTGCGACATGCAATTTACAGCACAAGAGGACGTAGTTCTTTGTGAAGGTGATGTTGCGGCATTAGACCTAAGTCAAACCACACCAGTAGAGGTGCCGATCACCTTCGAACGTTTCCCTCAATATCAAATCGGAAACGCCAACCACCCTCCTGGCAATGGTTATAACAGCCCTCTCAATATCAACAGCCTAAATCCGGGGACAATTACGGATCCAAACGTGGATATCGAATCGGTCTGTTTCAGTCTTAACACTGATTTCCTTTCCGATATTAATGTAGTCCTGGTAAGTCCAACAGGCGCTCAGCTTCCGCTTGCATTAGCCAATGGAGGTGGATCCAACGAAGGGTATGTAAACACCTGTTTCACACCGGACGCTGCAATGTCAATCAATGCCGGAGCACCGCCGTACACAGGCGATTTCCGTCCAGAAGGCAACTGGAATACCCTTACCGGTAGCCCTATAAATGGTGAATGGTCCTTGGTTATCACTGATGCATTTGGGCCTATCCAGTTTGGTGAATTTCTGGAGTGGTCAATCACCTTTAACACGCAAAATGAGTACACTTATACTTGGACACCAAGTAATGGCCTGACCTGCGGTGATTGCCCTACACCAACGGCAAGTCCAAGCAGTAGCACGCTGTATGAAGTGCTCATCGAAGATCCATACGGCTGTTCTGTCTTGGATACCGTCTTTGTGGGAGTTGTTGAAGATGTACCAGCACCCAATGTAACATGTCAAGAGATTGATGATACCATCTTGTTCTCTTGGGATCCGATCCCGGGAGTAACTGAGTACGAATACAACATTACCCGCCCAACTGGCCCTGAAGGCTGGACTGGCCCAATCACGGATACCGACGTGTTGGTGGATATGCTGAATAACGGAGATGTTGTAAGTATCGAAGTAAGAGCCTACTTCCAAGGTGTTCCGATAGATTGCAATGTGCCAATTGGTTCTAGCAGCTGTACCTCTACCTTCTGTGGATTAGAAATAGGCGTACCAGCTGTCACGGATGCCAGCTGCTTCGGTTTTGCCGATGCCAGCCTTTCGGTAACCATCATTGAGGGGCAAGCCCCCTACACAGTTACCATTGGTGGTACTACATACAATGACACGAATATTGATGGGCTTCTAGCGGGCTCCTATAACTACGTGGTAGCCGACGGAAACGGTTGTACCGTCATGGACATGGTGGTCATCAACAGCCCAGATAGCCTTTTTGCCGATGCAACGCAGGTGATACAAAGTTGTAATGGCTTGGATCAAAGTGAAGCAGAAGTTATTGCTGGCGGTGGCGGAGGCACCTACACCTATGCGTGGAACGATGCTCAAAACCAGGTCAATAGTACAGCGGTTGGTCTTTCACCAGCCAACTATGAGGTGACGGTGACTGACAACCTTGGTTGCGAAGTTGTAGCTGCAGTAGATGTAGCAGAACTAGAGCCCGTTGACTTCAACTTCCTCATTCGTCCTCCGACATGTAATGGTTTTGCGGACGGTGGCGTGGGTGTAAATCAAGTGACAGGCGGTCTAGGCATGGTAGAAACGGACTACAACTATGTATGGGAAGATGGTACCACTGACATGCTACGCAATGATTTGCCTGGTGGTGTTACGTATTCCATTACAGTAACCGATGCACAAGGATGTTCTGCTACACAAAGCAGGGACTTGGAAGACCCAGTGCCTGTAAGCTTTGATTTTGCAGTGACTCAGCCTAGCTGTTTCCAATTTGGTGATGGTTCAGCAGAAGTTGTCAATATTGCCGGGCCTCATGATGGACCTTACAATATTCAATGGGGACCACAAGCAGCTAATCAGGTCACAGCCCTAGCGGTAGATCTATTAGCAGGTGTCTACAGTGTTACAGTTGAAGATGAAGAAGGCTGCGTAACTACTGAAAACGTTACAGTGAATCAACCCGAAGGCCTTAGCATAGACTTCTCTGTGAAGGACAACGAATGCTTTGGTTACAGCGATGGTTCGATCAGTGCTTCCGTTAGTGGAGGCGTTCCGGGATTCACCTACAATTGGTCCAATGGCCTAACTGGAGCTTCACTAGCAGACCTGGTAGCAGGTGATTATGAACTCACCGTAACTGATGCCAACGGTTGTGAGACCATCCAGTCTACAAGCGTCAATGAGCCGGTAGAATTGATTGCAATGGTGGAAGCCACTCCAGTTAGTTGTTTCGGTGACCGTGACGGTATGCTAACCATTCTGACAGAAGGAGGAACACCTCCGTTCCAATACAGTCTGGACAATCAAAATTTCGTGGGCAGCAATGTCCTCATCGGGCTTGAAGGAGGTAACTACAACGTCTTTATTCGAGATGTAAATGGTTGTCAATTCCTAACCACAGCTGACATTGACGAACCTGCTGAGTTGAGCGTAGACGCTGGCCCTGACTTGGAAATCGTCTTCGGTGACAGTACTGAGTTGGCAGCTGCCATTGTCAATGCTCAGGGATTAGTTGAGTTTGTATGGCAGGCTCCATATGATGGCACCCTGAGCTGTACCGAGTGCGCGAAGCCATTTGCCTCACCAGAATTCACCATCGACTATGAAATCTATGTGATTGACGAGAACGGTTGTGAAGACACCGACATGATCCGCGTGTTTGTTGACAAGCCTAAGCTGGCAGTTGTTCCTACAGGATTTACTCCGAACGGTGACGGCATGAACGACCTATTGCTTGTGCATGGTCGTCCTGGCACCCAGGTACTAACCTTCCAGGTCTTTGATCGGTGGGGAGAAATGGTATACACCGATGAAGACTTCTCTGTGAACGATCCGACTCGCGGATGGAATGGTATCTATCGGGATCAGATGATGAACAGTGGTGTATTTGTGTGGTCTATGGTTGTTCGTCACGAGGATGGCACCGAAGAGGCCCTAAGAGGACAAACTACCCTTATCCGCTAATAGTATCCAAATTATTTTGTGCCGGAACGAGCTTATGCGATTAAGCAATGACCTTGGCAGCTCGTTCCGGCCCACAAATTCGGCATTATGAAGTTTAATTCTACACTTTTAATTTTTCCTGCACTTCTACTTGGCCTGTTGGTTATGGCTCCAACGGAGGTTCAAGCGCAGGATCCTCATTTTAGTCAGTTTTATAGTGCGCCATTACAGATGAATCCTGCACTGACGGGTGTCTTTCCTGGCGAATATCGTTTTACAGCAAACTATCGTACCCAGAACTATGCCGTATTGGGTAACCAGTCCTACCAGAGCATCGCCGCTTCTTTTGAAGGTCGTCGACGCGTTGGTCGTGATGACTTCTACAGCCTTGGCGTTGCCGTTCTACGCGATCAGGTTGGTGAGTCTAACTTCAGTCGCTCGCGCGCAGTACTAAGTGGCTCCTATTTGAAGCACCTTGGTTCTGGCCGTTCTCGTGGTTCCGATCAATTCCTCATTGGTGGTGCTCAGTTGGGTGTCGGACAGTGGACTTTCGATTGGAATAACCTCTGGTTCAGTGAGCAATTCAATGATGACCCTATGCTAGGTAACATTGGTATCGACTTTGGAGCCATCAATGGAGAATCCTTTGCCGCTACCGAAACTGACTTATTCATGGAGTTCAATGCTGGTATTCTATACTACAATGTAATTGACGAAGACAATAGCTTTTACTTTGGTGGCGCACTGCATCATCTTAATGAGCCTAATGTATCCTTCATGGAGGATCAAACCGAAAAGCTCCATCGTCGTTGGGTAGGACAAGTAGGCGGTCAGGTTGGTCTGACCCGTGAGCTTGGTCTTCTGCCAGCTGTAGCCATTATGGGCCAAGGGCCTTCCTTCTTGGGAATTGGTGGATTAAACCTTCGTTACAGCAATCGGGACTGGAGAGAAATTGCTATTCGCGCTGGTTTATGGGGCCGCATGGTCAATGAGGGTGAAAGCGGTATGGGCCTCGAGTCTATGGTTGTAAGTGCCATCCTAGAGGTGGAGCGCTGGCAGTTTGGCCTAAGCTATGATGTCACCATTTCTGACTTATCCTCTGCTAATAACTCAAGAGGGGCATTTGAGTTATCACTCATCTATGTCCATCCTAGCAAGGAACGCTTCAAAGTTATTTGTCCGAAGTTCTAGCGAACAAAAAAATCCCCTGAGAGATTTCATGCTCCCAGGGGATTTTTTCTTTAGTCTCTTTCTTAGCGATGAGACACTGGACCAAACTTACCTATTACCCATCAAACCCTCCAACATCCAATCTGCTAAGAGTTCACGATTGCGCTGAAGAACGATACGTTGTTGATCATGGTTATTGCGAATGTTAGCCAATTCAATGTAAACTGAGGTTGGCTTACACTCACGAAGCATATGTAGATCTCGAGCGGTCACCGTACCATGATATTCTCCATTTGCACGATAACGGCGATATTTCTGGCGCATCGTACGGTGCATTTGCCGAGCTAAGGATAAGCCCTCCTCACTTGATGGGTGATGATAAAAGAAGAGATCTGTCCGCTGACTTCGACTCCGGGAATCCACATGGATCACAACTACCTGCTGTTCGCTAACACCTTGCAACCTATGCTTTTCATAGAGTTCATTAATCACATCCGAACGCTGCGTTAAGCGCGTTTTCTGATTCGGCGACTGCCGAATACCGCCCCAAATGACCTCGTCCCTATCACAGGTCAGGTACCGATCACTGCGGATACCATCATTAGGATCCCGATTGACCATGTAAGCCGTTGCCCCGTGGGCGATCAGGTTCCGGCATAGTCGTAAAGCCACATCATAGGCATACTCATCCTCACAAAGGCGGTGGTCTTCACGACGACCGATGGCTCCAGGATCAGGCCCTCCATGACCACTAACCACATAAAACACTTTACCCCTCAGCTTTGTACTAGCCAGAGGTGTGTATGCATAATCCGGCCCAAAAATGGGAAAGACCCGCTTTCCACCAGCTGCAGAGCTAGCCGAGTTGTTTTCATCTGTGGCGGTAGAAACAGAAGTGTTGGTTGCTTGTTCTGGATCAGTCTCTACAGGAGATGGAATAGAAATAGTCTGGTCGGAGCAATTGTCAATATGATGTGGAACCAACAGCAACTTGGTTTCATCATAACTTCCTTCCAATAAGCCCAATTCTACTAAGGCGAGATTGTAATCACGAATCTTAACAGCCGTATCCCAATCATCATTGCCAATAGTCGAACGAATGGTGCGGCCATCAAAATCATAGATTTCGATCGGCAAAAGATAGGCTTTTCCAACCCTCAGTCCACTACCCTTCTGCATTCGATTCAATTGATAGAACTGATCGAAATTGCAGCGATATCCATCCAATTGATATCGGCGAAGCATACTATATATGCCATCACCAGGAAGAGCCTTAGTCTGGAAGTACTCTGCCGCAGTAACCGGAATAAGAATAGAAAAAAACAAAAACAGAAATGCCACTACAGGACGCAGTGAGGTAATAAGGCGGTAGTTATTCATGTATTCAAATCGATCTATCAATTCCTGGGGTATAAAAGCTGAGCAAATATACTGAGCTTGAGGTGGTTTGGGAAATGCTACCGTGGTTTAAATCAAGAATACACCATTGGAAATTCCTCTGTGATTTTTTCGTCAAAACCAACCAATGGCTATCCTCTGAACGTCTTAGCAAAAGCAATTTTGTACTTTTGCAGCTTATGAACATGCTTCAACAAACACTGCGCTTGCTTTGGCGTGATTGGGTCTTGGAATGGCGTACCAGATATGCTCTAAGTGGCATCCTGCTGTATGTATTCGCTACTATAGTACTGGTTTATTCAGCGCTCATAGATATCCAGCCCCAAGTGTGGAACGCTCTTTTCTGGATCATTATTCTATTTGCTGCTATCAGTGCAATTGTCAAGAGTTTTGTGCAGGAAAGTCAGCAGCGGCAGCTGTACTACTACAGTCTTGTTCATCCACTGGCATTGCTAATTGCCAAGATGATCTACAATACCGCCTTACTGTTCATCCTCAGTTTATTGAGTTGGTTAGTGCTGGGCTTGTTGACAGGTAATCCCGTAAAGGATACAGGGCTGTTTGTTTTGGCTATTTTTCTGGGAAGCGTAGGCCTCTCGATCGCTTTTACTTTTATTTCGGCGATCTCAGCAAAAGCTCAGAATAGTGCTACATTGATGGCTGTTCTTGGTTTCCCGGTAATCATTCCGATTCTACTAATATTGGTAAAGATTGGCGCCAATGCACTTCGCTTAATGCAGGACACTGCCATCGGTGGAGATATTTTGATACTAGTAGCGATCAATCTTGTACTATTAAGTGTATCCATACTATTGTACCCTTTCCTCTGGAGGGACTAAAAAGTAATTTATGCAGCGACTTATTCGTCAGCACTGGTGGAAAGCCCTCGGCGTTTTGATCTTACTCTATGTCTTTATCGCCGGCATGTTAATTCCATTAAAACCCGGCATTACGGTGGTCAACCCTTCTTCAACTCGCACCGGCACTGAGCTAGTGGTGGAGGTAGAGGGATATAATACCAATTTCGATCAAGCGGAAGACACCCTGCGCATGTGGTTGAAAATGGATAACGACCGAAGCCTGGCAGCCACCAATATTGAAGTGCTTGGACCTACCAGAGCACAAGCTGAATTCCGGATACCGGAATACCTACCTAGCGATCAGAAAGTTCAGGACTTTGCCCTCATCATTGATAATCCAATAGATGGGGCTTCCGTTCGTCCCAATGCTGTTCTTGTTACTCAAGACTCCATTGATCAGGAGATGGGTGAAGAAACATGGCAAAACGACCCGCTGACCAACCTACACGAACGAGAAGGAATCACGTTCCCTTTTCGAAACATATTGGGAGAGACCATCCGTAATACGTACTTCCACGTTTCCCTATGGCTGGCAATGATGATCATCTTTATTGCCGCTGTAGTGTACAGCATCAAGCATCTTCGAACCCTCAACCTTGAGTATGACTACTGGGCATCAGCCCTGACCGCGGTAGGCTTACTGCTTGGTGGCCTTGGCCTCTTAACGGGAGGTATTTGGGCACAGTACACCTGGGGGACATTCTGGAGTTGGGATATCAAGCAGTTTACGACTTTGATTGCGTTGCTGATCTACCTTGCTTACTTCGTTCTTCGTCGGGCTTTCCCTGATGAAGCACAGCAAGCGCGGATATCAGCCGTCTATAACATATTTGCTTTTGTAGCACTGATTCCACTAATCTATGTATTGCCGCGCCTTACCGACAGTTTACACCCTGGAAATGGAGGCAATCCTGCCCTGGGAGGTGAAGACCTGGATAACACCATGAGAATGGTCTTTTATCCCGCAGTTATTGGTTGGACCTTAATTGGATCCTGGATTGCGAGCATTATGTATCGCACTAGTAAAATTGAAGAAAGCCTGCTGGATCAATGGGAAGATTAGGGTCTTTGCAAGGTACTTTCCGCACCAAGACAAAAGAACGCCACAAAAAGGTGGCAGATTTAATAAAAATATCGACTTTAGCCCCGCAAAACAATGCAATATGAAGCCTACTAGCTGGATTACCACCGCACTGTTTTTTCTTTTATCTATTACTACGGCTAATGCCCAATCTGGCTCTGCTGACTTCATGCGAAGCATGGGAAAGATGTACGTAGTGGTAGCAGTCATTGTAGCGGTCTTCGTCGGCATTGTACTTTTTTTGGTCTATTTAGACCGACGTCTAACCAGAATTGAAAACCAAATTAATGACCATGGCTAATACAAAGCCGGACGTTTTCTATGAAAGCGTACAAAAGTATTTTGACACCGCCGCTTCACACACTGGTCTTCCAGATGGCTTACTAGCTCAGATCAAATCTTGTAACGCTGTTTACCGAATCCACTTTCCAGTGAAATTTGGTAATGAAGTTAAGGTAATTGAAGCCTATCGTGTACAACACAGCCACCACCGCAGCCCAACAAAGGGCGGTATTCGCTACAGTAATCACGTGAACCAGGAAGAGGTGATGGCATTGGCCACACTGATGACCTACAAGTGCGCCATCGTTGATGTACCATTTGGTGGTGCTAAAGGTGGTGTAAAGATCAATCCTTGGGAGTATACTCCGAACCAGCTTGAAAAAATTACTCGTCGTTATACTACCGAGTTAGTACGCCGTAATTTCATTGGGCCATCTATCGACGTGCCGGCTCCTGACTATGGTACCGGACCACGTGAGATGTCATGGATCTATGACACCTACCGCTCCTTTCATGGCGATAACATCGATGCAGCTGGCTGTGTTACAGGTAAGCCTGTAACACAAAATGGTATCCGCGGAAGAACAGAAGCTACTGGACGTGGCGTCTTCTACGGTATCCGCGAAGCGTTGAGCATCGGTGAGGACATGAAGAAGCTTGGTCTGACTACTGGTACTGATGGTAAGACCATGGTAGTTCAGGGTCTTGGTAATGTAGGTTCTTACACCGCCACTATCTCTCAAGATGAGGGAGGAATGGTTATCGTTGGTGTATCCGAAGTGGAAGGTGCTATCTATAAGAAAGATGGTATCGACATTCACGATCTATTGAAGTTCCGTAAAGAAACTGGATCTATCCTCAATTACCCAGGCGCGAAGTCCTTCCCTAAGGAACGTCGTCGTGAGGTAATGGAATTTGAATGTGATGTACTGGTACCAGCTGCGCTGGAAAACCAAATTAACGCCGACAATGCTTCACGTATTAAGGCGAAGATCATCGCAGAAGCTGCAAACGGTCCGGTCACGGCCGAAGCACAGCAGGTCTTGATTGAAGCGGGTAAAATGATCCTTCCTGACCTGTACTTGAACGCAGGTGGTGTGACCGTATCTTACTTTGAGTGGTTGAAAAACCTCTCTCACATGCGATTCGGCCGTATGGATAAGCGCTTCAACCAACAGACGTACAATAACATCATCAACCTAGTGGAGGAAATGAGTGGCAAGGCCATTACTCCTGAACAGCGAAGCATCATTGCTCGAGGCGCAGATGAAATTGACTTGGTACGCTCAGGATTGGAAGAAACGATGATCGTTGCTTACCATCAAATCCGAGAAATCAAAAAGCGGAAACGCAGCATCAAAGACTTGCGTACAGCTGCTTTTGTAAATGCCATTAATAAGATTGCTAGTGACTATACTGCCTTTGGAATTTGGCCATAGGAAATAGCAATTGAAGCTATCAAAAAGAGCCCGTTGAAGAATGTTAAGCAACACTTCAATGGGCTTTTTCTTTGGTAAATAGCCAAAGAAGGATCCCTTAGGCAACCGAATTTTATTAAAGTTAACTTTCCATATCAAGCCGCGCGTAAAATTTTCGATGGGATTTCAGTCGATATGATTGTAATTTATTCTAAAGCTGAGTATATTAGCGTCTTATTTGAATCACGCTTAATGTATTTCTGATGGCAGACAAACTGGATAAAATTGATCTTAAGATTTTGAAGATCCTCCAGGAGAATAGTAAGATCACAAACCTAGACCTTTCCAAGAAAATCGGCCTTTCACCAGCCCCTACCCTAGAACGGGTGAAAAAACTGGAACAAAACGAGATTATCCAGAGCTATCACGCCCAGGTAAACCCTCAGGCTATCGGCCTTAACGTGAAGACGTTCGTTCTTGTATCTCTAGCTTGGCAAAAGGAAAATGCACTAAATCATTTCCTAGAGAAAATCAAGAGTATCGAAGAAATCGTAGAGTGCTACATCATCACTGGTGATGCAGACTTTCTGATCAAAATCGTTTGTCAGGATATTCCTACCTACGAGAAGCTATTGTTCAAAACCCTATCGCAAATTGAAGAGATTGAGCGCCTCAAAACGCTAATGACACTTTCATCAGTGAAGGATAGTAAGGTACTGCCTTACAAATACGAATAAGAAAGTTCCCCCCACATGTTTGGTTCGTATTATCACTGATGTTGTGTGATAATGCCTTAATAAGAGGTTGCATTAATTGACAGGTCATGCAACGAATAAGTTATATTTGTTGCCGTCGTCCTTTTGATTAGACAAACACTTATACAATACATCCAACAATCAGCTGGAGGAATGCTACAATGACCCAACTAAACAATTGAGGGTCAAGCTATTGTAACTCCTGCGACCAATACATGAGCATGAACATGTTGCCCACAAGACGGTTGGCGATCCTATTTCTATTATTAGTATCGCTGGGCACAGGACCACTCCTATTTGGCCAGACTGATACTATTTCAGCTATCAGCAATAGCGATGCCGAGGCCCTTATCCGCGACATTTTTCTCGGCGGCGGGCAGTGTTTCGAAGTATTCAATGTCGAGTTAAACGGCCAGGATGGCCAAATCGGGACGTTTAGTAATGGCCAGGCCTCTATTGGATTTGATAACGGAATCATTCTTTCTAACGGTAGTGTAAATAATATCTCAGGCCCAAATCAAGGATTTGGCTTTGCAGATGCAGACGTAACTACCAGCTATGGCGTCGTGAGTTCTGATCCTGATCTCGAAATTCTTTCCGCAATGGAAGGAGATGCCAATCCCAATTTTTTCGATGCGGTAGTACTCGAATTCGACTTCACTCCTACCCTAGATACGATCTCATTTGATTTTGTATTCGCTTCAGAAGAATATTGTGATTTCTCATTGACATCCTTTGTTGACTTGTTCGGCTTCTTTATTAGCGGCCCGGGAATTACTGGGCCATTTACTGATGGCGGTATCAATATGGCAGTCGTTCCCGGGACGACCGAACCAATTACTGCTCAGAATATTAGCCCGTTCATGAACGCAAGCTATTATTTGAACAACATACCTCCGGGCCAGATAGGCTGTTCTCTTGGTCAACCCGCTCCAGACAGCGATTTTATTGCTTTCGACGGCTTCACCGTTCCGCTCGTTGCCTCCGCTGAGGTCATTCCTTGTGAGACTTACCACCTGCGTATGGTCGTCGCAGACCGAGGCTTCGATGACCAGTTGGATGCAGCGGTATTTTTGAGAGCAAATAGTTTTGCGGCGGGTTTAACATCGAGGATTACTAGTGAGGTTACTGGCCCCAATGCTGGTAGCGACTCACCCTATGAGGGCTGTGGATTTACCTCTATCATTTTCTCTCGTGGTGACACCGTTACAAGCAGCGATCTTGTGGTCCACTATGACCTATTGGCTAATAGCACTGCTACTCCGGGCCTTGACTATATGGCACTACCAGACTCGGTTATAATCCCAGCTGGGCAGCTTACAGATACTATTGATTTGGCATTCTTTGCCGATGATATCACAGAGGGTACAGAGTTCTTCACGATACGATTAAGAAACCCTTGCGACTGTAGTGCCGCAGAGTTGACCATCAACATACTTGAACCACCTCCTGTCAGTGCCAACATTGTCGGTCCTGATAAGGTCTGCGAAGGGGAAGCCTTTAGCCTGGCTGCTGTCCCCATTGGGGGTATCGGCGAAATCAGCTATGAATGGTCGAATGGAGATATGGATTCGCTACTCAACTTCGTCCCGGCAATCACTGATACGTATGAGCTGATAATTAGTGACGAATGTGGTTCAATTGACACGCTGCTACAAGAAGTACGAGTTCAAGCCCCAGAAGGAGCCATATCAGGAGATATCATCATCTGTGACGGAAGACCAGCAGAAGACATTGCCGTGGTACTCACGGATGGCGATGTATTTGAATTTGAACTCTTTGAAAATGGCAACCCAACAACCTTCAGCAACATCGCGGCAGACACCTTGTATATTCCCGTAAATGGACCAGGTACCTACCAAATTGGCAATCTAAATGCAGATGGGTGTCCTGGCAATACCAACGGTCAAGTACAGGTGGACGAAATAGTTGTCAGCACCATGGTAGCGATTGACTCCATCAATTGTTTTGGTGACGCAGACGCCAGCATCACGCTTACACCAAACGGGGGTGCAGGAGGCTATACATATGAATGGCAACACGATGGCGCCATTACGACGAATGCTGCTAGTGGATTAGACATAGGCAATTATGATATTGTTGTCAGCGATACAGACGGCTGTGTGGACAGTATCGCGGTTCTAATCGATCAGCCTCAGCTATTGGAATTAAGTCTAGATACAATAAGTGCAATCGCCGATTGTATGGTCGCAGGTAGCTTACAGGGCCAGCCCAATGGTGGTGTACCACCATATTCCTTCAACTGGTCGGATGGAACTACTACTGCTCTGAATCAAAACATGCCTGCTGGAGACTATACCTTGACGATCAATGATGATAACGGATGTCTTACGATGATTGCTAGCACAGTCGTAGCCGACTCTCTATTACCGATAATTAGTCTACAAGCAACTGACACTCTTGACTGTATAACCAATAATGTTGATATAGACGCTGCCGGCTCTAGTCAAATGGGCAACTACACTTATGCCTGGACTTCGCCAGACGGAAGTGCACTTTCACCTCCTGATCCAATGCTCGTCAATACAACAACACCAGGAGTCTATATTCTCAGTATTACGGACAATGACAACGGTTGTGTGCAAACTGATAGCCTGGAAATCATCGAGATTAATGACGGACTGGTTGTAAGCATCGGTGGTGACGCAGACCTCTCCTGTGCCCAGCCTTCCGGTCAACTGTTTTTCCCAGATAGTTTAGCTGGTCTGGAAGCAAGCTGGCAATTGCTGGATGGTACCCCCATCGCCAGCAATGCAAACAATATTTCAATCTCTGGCCCAGGTGATTATGTACTGATGGTTGTTCAATCTGCAACAGGATGCATGGGTGCCGACACGATCACTGTGACAGCTAATGAAAATGCCCCTGTACTTTCACTAGTGGGCACACCAGATTCTCTAGACTGCACTACCAACCAAGTTGCTATTGATATTGACGTTAGTAGTGGTCCTGGTAATTACAGTTATGAATGGCAAGGACCACCAGGAGGGATAAATGGAAGCAGCACAATGCAAGACGTTTTGGCTATTGAGCCGGGCGTATACCAAGTATTCGCAGAAAACTTTGACAATGGCTGTAGAGACACCTTAGCTTATGAAGTTATCCAGGACCTCAGCGATTTGGCCATCGATCCGATTCCTGATACGACCCTGAGCTGCGCCGTTCCTCAGATTGCATTAACTGCAAGCAGCCCTGACCCCGGTAATATTGGTTATGAGTGGTTTGATAGTCAAGGTGCTAGCCTTGGCCAAGATGCTACCTTACAAATATCAGCTGCTGACACCTACACCGTACAATTGACCAACCTAGATAACGGTTGCTTTGCCACTACCATGGTAGATGTTGGTGCAGACACCATCCGCCCTCAGGTAACCGCTTTACTTCCGGATGAATTAAACTGCTTAAATGACAGTACCACACTGACAGTCCAGCCCGGGCCCGACTTCTATTCTTTCCGTTGGCGAAATGCTATGGGTGAGGCCCTAAGCAGTACTAGTCAATCACAAACCGTTGGCGATGGTGGAGGCTATATCCTCACAGTCACAGATGACCGCAATGGCTGTCGTAGCAGTGTGCTATTCGAAGTATTAATTGACACGATCGCACCGGAAATTACGCTGGAGCTTCCGGATACACTCACCTGTTTGGTACAAGATGTAATTCTGGGACCAGCGACTGTCACTGGTTCTGGAAATTATGATTACAACTGGTCAGGGCCAAACAACGGTATTGTAGGGCCTGTAGACATAGAGCAGGCAAATGCTCAAGAACCAGGGATATACATGCTTGAAGTGGTAGATGCTGATAATGGTTGTATTGATCAAGAACAACTCACTGTAGAAGTGGACCGCCTCGCCCCAGAATTAACTGCACTCAGCGATACGACCTTGAATTGCTACGAACCAGAGGCGTTGGTCGAAGGAAGCAGTACGAGCACAGGCATGCTGAGTTATGAGTGGTTCGATGAGGCTGGAGTCTCTATATCTTCATTACCCGAACTCCTTTTGACTACAGAAGGCACTTATCGTCTTGTATTAACCAACACTGAAAACGGATGTACAGACGAGGAGATGCTATCAGTAGATTCGGATTTTGACTCTCCTGCTGCCGAAGCGGGAGCCGATGCATTAATTACCTGTTCAAATACCACAGCGACACTGACTGGTGATATCGGAGAGTCAACATGGGTACCGTCTTGGCTGGATGCGAGCGGCAATATACTTTCTTCAGGTTCATGGAGCTATGAAACACAACAGCTTGGCACTTACACACTTGAAGTTCTAGATAGTGAGAACGGATGTACAGCAACGGATGTCGCAAGCGTCGACGTGGATCAAAGTTTCCCATCTGCAATCGTAGCTACTCAGCATTCAATTGATTGCTTCCTTGGTTCTGCCTTCATTGACGGTAGTGGGTCATCGCAAGGAAATGAATTCAACTATCAAATCCTTGATGACAATGGTAATGTTATAGCTCAAAGCAGTGAGCCGTCGTTTAACATAAATGCTCCAGGACAATACGAATTTGTGGTAATAGATACGGACAATGCTTGTTCACAGTCTGCCCCGTTTGCCGTCAGTTTGGAAGAGCCTTCCATCGTAGCTCTTGACATCGCAGATATTCCCTGTGGTGACACAGAGGGAAGCATCACATTTAGCGATGTACAGAACGGAACGATGCCGTATCTATACAGCATTGACAACGGTAGTACTTTTACTACATCTCCAATATTTTCCAATCTGCAAGAAGGCCAATATGATTTAGTTGTGGAAGATGCTAATGGTTGTCAGGCTTCCAGTAATGCTACCATCACTGCTGCAACCGGTGTGAATGTTAGCTTACCAGAGCAGGTAGAACTCGAATTGCTGGAGAATTATACGCTGAACCCAGTCATTGGTAATGTAGCGCTCAATGATTTAGTAGAGATCAAATGGAGTGGGAGTAATCAATTAAGCTGTTTGGACTGCTTGAACCCCGAGTTCATCGCCGAGGAAACAACTTTCCTCACCTTGAGTCTGACCGATGTGAATGGTTGCTCCGCATCTGCTACAATCCTGCTGATTGTAGACGAAAGAGTGCCCGTTTTCATCCCGAATGCTTTTTCTCCTGATGGGTTAGATGGTGCTAATGATTTCTTCACGGTTTTTGGTGATCCAAGTAAAATCGTTGAAGTGCTTCAGATGAACATTTTTGATCGTTGGGGAGGCTTGGTTTTCAGCAGGAATAACCTGCCGATAAATGCCCCAAGTGAAGGATGGGATGGCAAAGCAAATGGTACTACCGTAAACCCAGGTGTTTACGTTTACTGGATTGAGGTTCAACTGGCAAATGGCCAGATCAAGATTATGGAAGGCGATGTAGTACTTCTGAAGTAACAATTTTATCGCACCTTTGTGGCATGAGAATGTTGGTTAAGACCCTCGCGGGTTTGGAAGAGTTACTAGCCGAAGAATTGCGTGTATTGGGCGCAACGGAGGTTAGCCTGCAAAAAAGAGCAGTTAGCTGTGAAGGTGAGCTTGAGCAGCTGTACAAAGCAAATCTATGGCTACGATATGCCATACGAGTACTTGTCCCTGTACGAGAGTTTAGCGTACAAAATGAGGATGATCTTTACGACCAGTTACGTACAGTCCAATGGGATCAATACTTGAAGCTCCATCAAACCTTTGCGATCGATGCCAACTCTCAATCCTCTCGATTCAAGCATAATCACTACCTGGCGCTACGCACAAAAGATGCGGTAGCTGATTGGTTCAGAGATAAACACAATCGCCGTCCGAATGTCAACCCAAAGGAGCCTGATATTCGCTTTCATATCCACGTGGACAATCGCCAGCAAGTGACGCTCCTTTTGGATAGCTCTGGGGATGGCCTACATCGTCGAGGCTACCGTACTACTGGTGGTGCTGCCCCGTTAAATGAAGTTCTCGCAGCTGGAATGATCGGTCTTTCCGGTTGGAAGGGTGATCAGCCATTTGTGGATATGATGTGCGGTTCGGGCACCATTCTCATCGAGGCAGCAATGCTTGCTGGGAACATCGCTCCTGGCATGCATCGTTCTTTCGCGTTCGAGAAGTGGCCAGACTTCGACAAAGATCTCTGGCAAAGTGTCAAATCAGAAGCACGGCAAGCCAAACGTCCTCCAAGTCAACCTATCCTGGGGGCGGATAACCACTTTAAGGCTATTCGAATCTCTGAAAACAATATTGCTGCCGCTCACTTGCAATCCTACATTCGGGTGAAGCGATCCAAGTTTCAGCAGTTCTTACCACCTGAAGGTCCTGGGACACTCATCAGTAACCCTCCATATGACTTTAGACTTGAGGATAAAGACATCAATGGCCTTTACAAAGCATTTGGAGATAAGCTA
>CAJXOS010000043.1 GCA_913057725.1 uncultured Lewinella sp. | reverse complement strand
TTACGCCACAGGATAACAATTGCGCAGGGTCGGTACAGAAACTCTCGGCGTCGATGACAGCGGGATTCAAACTGGCCATGGGTTGAGCATGGGCCATGTTCTTGCTGCTCGATAGCCAAATACAACAGAGGAGTAAGAGTTGAATAATAACTCGGGGGTTAATAGGTCTCATTAGGTTTTACTGTTTTAAAGATTTTTAGGAGGCTGTTGGCATAGATGCCGATGATTGAGGGAAGTCCCGGTATGGTATCATCAATGGTATGCGGCAAACTATGGGAGGGTAAAGTTCTTCTTTGTTCCTTGTGTTCATGTCCCTCATTTCTGCAACCTTTCCCTCAATGAATTCCAGGAGGGAGATGGATGAAAACCTACGTTAAATGGAAATTGGGAGCTAGCTGGTAGTTAGCTCTGGATACTGTAGTAGAGAAGGGGGAGAAAACATGAGGTCGGAATCTTCCCGACCTCATCGAATAGGGTTCTAGTATTCTTTAATCACCAATGTCGGGATTGAACGGTGCGAACATGCCGTCCGGATTCGGTAGGATAGTCCACACGTGTAGTTGCCATTATCCCACCATCTCGTTAAAATGCCATACATCTTCATCGCCGGTAAAACCTTCTGGGGGATTGCCAGGGTTGTCTGGGTCATCTGGTACAATCGAGTATTCTATGGCGACCATTTCCATCTCGCCATCGTCATTGGGGACGTAGAGGATGATTTCGGGTTTTTCCAGTTCAAAAGTGCCATCTGCTAGTCCTGGATTGAGGTAGTGGTGCCCCATATTAGGAACATAGCCGGAGACATCGATTAAGCCATCATTGACGGCAGTTTGGAAATTAATGTACTGTTCGGTGGCGGCCATAACTTGTTCCACTTCAACCTCCCACATTTCTTGTACGGGGTCGTCGTCTTTGTCGCAGCTGAAGATCATTAACGTAAGTAGTAATAGAGCGAGGCTACTTGAGCCAAATAGATGTTTCATGTCATTGTTGTTTTGCTCATAAAATGATGGACAGGAGCCTGGTTGAGGTGCTGTCTGTTGTCGAGTCAAAACTAGGGGCACTTTTCCCTTCCAGGTTAACAGACTTGAAGCATTAGGTAATAGATTTATTGCAATTTGGATGGGATGCAATGATACTGTTAGAGCATGCAACAAAAGCGCTATTGTGCACAAGGAATATTGTTGAATTTAGGCTTGTGAACGGATTAGTCTTATCTTTTATCTGACTGATCTAGGTTTCGTCATAATTGCGGTAAGCAAGAAACACAAGTTGATGAGGTACACAAGAATAGTCTTTTGGTTGGCGCTGAGTTGGCTTCCTGCCCTGGGAGTGAGCCAGGTTTACTATCAAATTGATAGCCAAAATCCGGTTCACGATCTGCAATCATTTCTGGAGCTTACCCTGGATACGACAGGAGCCCTGACGCCTGAACAAGTCTTGTATGATTCTACATTGACGTTCTCTATCCAGGATGCAAACACAACTCATTTAGAGGTTGGGGCAATCTATTGGGGAAGAATAACAGTAGAAACTACGGAAACCTTAGCGGGATGGACGCTAAATCTTGAAGATCGCATGCAGGGTTTGCCGGCATGGACCCGTAGCAATGGACAGGTGGATGTGTACGCTTACACAGAAGAACGATTGCTTTTTCATTTAAAAACCGGAGTGGAGTACCCGAAACGCGATCGGGCTATTGCAGGCCAATGGATGATCAATAAGGTGCCGCTTGATCAACTACCCACAAATCAGGCAGTTGATCTGCTTATTAAAGTCAAGGGTAATAGCATTGGTTTTCCTCCCTACTTCAATGCCACCATTCGAAGCCCTAAGCAGCCTTTCTATCATGCGCTTTTTGCCTTTGGTGAAAGCTTCAATTTATTCATGTTGGGCTGTACGTTTATTATCTTTCTCTACCACTTTTTACAGTTTCTTTATTTGCGGGAAAGGCTGTTTCTGTGGTTCTCTATTTGGGTGTTGTTTTGCTGCCTCACAATGGCAATGTCCGTAGGTTTAATCATTGGTAGTATATCCGAATTCCGGTACCCAGTCTGGCTTACCATCGCCAGTGGAATCCTCTATTCGTTTTGGGTGTTTGGACGCTCCTTTATTAAATCCAAAGAGAAGTTTCCACGCTTAGATAAGTTTATGCTCCTCCTCTCTGGGCTGATGTTGACAGAGGTCTTGCTAACGGCTTTGTACGTAATGATTTTTGATCCTCAAATCTACATCACAGGAGTTGGCGTACATTATTTAACGATTGTGTCGTTCGCTGCGCTAAGTACAGTGTTGTCCGTTGTCCTAATCCTGAAAAAGGATCGCTTTGCTAAGTATTTTGGTTTAGGTGCCATGATCTTTTCTTTGGCTATTCTAAGTGGCGGTTTATGGTCTATGGGGTTGATTCCTATGCCATTTGATCCTTATTCCTGGGGTATGTTCCTACAGATTGTCATATTCTCTTTTGGTATTGCCTATCGGCAAAGGACTTTACTGCTCAAATCTCAGGAAGAGCGCCTTGAGGCGCAGCGGAATTATGTGGAAATGGAGCGGATCAAAGACTTAGACGAAATCAAAACACAGTTCTATACGAATCTATCCCACGAATTTCGGACGCCTTTGGCGTTGATCGCAGGCCCCCTAGACTTAGCACGAAAAGCTCAGAGTGGGCCAGAAAGTCCGATCAGTATTTCTACTAAAACCTTCGAACTCATCGAACGCAATACCAAGCGACTGCAGAGCTTGATTGATCAATTGTTGGAGCTCTCAAAGTTAGAGACCGGCAAAGTGTATCTGAAATTGGGTCAGGAGGATTTGATTCAGTTCATTAAAGTCATTGCTCATTCGTTCGAAAGTATATCTGAGAGCCGTGGTTTAAGTTTTAACTCCAGCTTCCCTGAGGCTTTGCCCAATGCCTTCTTTGATCGCGACAAATTGGAGAAAATCATAAGTAACCTCTTGTCAAATGCCTTTAAATATACCCCTGGCGGCGGCACCGTGACGCTGACAGTTGACTACACAGAGACACACTACGTAATTGAAATTTCCGATACTGGTGAGGGTATTACCAAAGAAGAAATGAAGCGCATTTTCGAACGCTTTTATCGGGTAGAAGGAACAGAAGCGAAAGGCTCTGGTATTGGTTTGGCCTTGACTAAGGAACTAGTGGATTTGCACAACGGGCAGATTAGTGTGAGCAGTAGCATTGGCGAGGGGACAAGTTTCAAACTTAGGATTCCCTATGTACTTGAATTACTGCCGGAGCACCATTTAGTTGATGCGGAAAAAAGTGATTTGACACAGGCTATACCAGGCGCAGCAGCGGAACACAAACAAGATCTTCTACCGCCAGAAGAACCCAAACCACTACCATCTTCCAGTACTAGTGCCAGTCCTAAATCGTTGATCTTGGTAGTAGAAGACAATCTAGATCTTAGGCAGCATATCACCACTATTCTACAGCCCCACTTTCGGATAATTAGCGCGGAGGATGGAGTAAAGGGAGAAAGGTTGGCTATTGAGCATATACCAGATGTGATCATCAGTGACGTGATGATGCCTGGAAAGGATGGTTACCAATTGTGCAATGATCTAAAGTCAAATACCAAGACCAGTCATGTACCCATTGTCCTGCTCACTGCTAAGGCCGGACAGGAGAATAAGATGGAGGGCTTAACTCTAGGTGCTGATGCCTATCTCACAAAGCCGTTTAATGCCGATGAGCTTCTGCTACGAGTCAAGAATTTAATTGATAGCAGGGTGAAGCTATGGGAGCATTTTAATGCTAAAGGGGTTCTGGTGGTACGCGATGTAGACATGCACTCCGTAGAGGATCAATTCTTGGAGCAAGTACTAAAGGCCATTCGTGCTAATGTCGACAACGAATATCTTTCGGTGGGAGACCTGGCTCGAGAAGTGGGATTCAGTAAGTCGCAGCTGCATCGCAAACTCAAGGCCCTGTGTAATAAATCACCTAACCAGCTCATTATTGAGTTTCGCCTTAATGAAGCCAAGCGAATGCTGGAAGATAAAGCAGGTACTGTTTCCGAAGTGGCATATTCGGTAGGCTATTCCAATATGTCATATTTCACAAAGAGCTTTAAAGAACAGTTTGGCGTGCTACCAAGTAAGGTGTAAGGTTGTGGCAACATGCCACCCGGTATATGTGGTAGTTGTTTGATGAAAAAGAGCCCAACACCAGGATGGCGCCGAGCTCTAAGGTTTATTCTTTGCAGCAGGCCTAGTAAGCCGCTTATTCCCTTGCTAAAACGGTACTTGGATGATCTCTTGTGGTACGTTGAACATGGTAGTAGACAATCAACAATGAAAGGACTAGGCAAGCGAGTACCGCTGGTGTTAGCGTCATAAGACTGAGGTCTATTCGATAAGAATAATTAGCCAGCCACAATTGAATGAGGTAGTAGGAAAGCGGTAAAGCTAGAGTTAACGCTCCGGCAAAAACCATTAGGAAGTCGCGACCCAAAAGGTGTAGAATGTGCAGCTGACTGGCTCCTAATACCCGCCGAATACTGATTTCTTTGAGTTTCAGCTCAACCACAAAATTGATCAAGCCAAAGAGGCCAACAATAGAGATAATTACGGCCACTAGCGTAAACCCGGAGATCAAACTGCTAAACCGCTGCTCTGCTTTATAGGTGGCGGCAAATGCTTCGTCAACGAAGTTGTGCTCAAACGGATCGTTAGAGAATTCGTGCCAGGTACTTTCTAGCTGGCTTAGCAGTGGCGCAAGATTATCTGTTTGTAAGCGAATCAAAAGATTGTCGGGAGACACGCGATGCCCAGGAGGAAATATGAAATAGGCCATTGGTGAGATGTTGGCATGCAAAGAGGTGAAATGATGATTCTTGATGACACCTTGTACTTTGCGTTCACGCATGCCAATGATCACCGTTTCCCCAACCACATCCTCTCTCCCCATCAATTTGACGGCCTCTTCGTTGAGAATGACCGTACGGACAGAGTCAACTTCAAAGCTCTGACTAAAATTACGGCCTGATAAAAACGGTAGGTCCATCACCTCAAAATAATCCTGATCAACACCAACTACATTGATCCCCTCTGATTCATCTTCCGGAGAGCCATTCCAATCAAAATCCCAGGTATTATTCAGTGCGCTGGGCAGATCTTCGCCCGTCGCGGTTACTCGTTCTACTCCTGGAATTTGGGCAACTCGATCTTTCAGTAGCGCTAAACGCTCTTGTACCTGCCTATCATCTACTGCGATATGAAGCAGCTGTTCGCTATCAAAACCCAAGTCTGAGTTTTTGAGATGGAGGTATTGCTTGTAAATAACAATTGTGCCCGCCAGTAAACTAATGCTGATGAGGTATTGAGCACCTACAAAGAGTTTCCGCGTCCAGGTCCATTGGCCCGGTTTAAGCGCGCTTGCTATTTGTTGTTCAGAAAACAGAGGTAGGCGAGCTAATGCGAGAGCAGGAATGATGCCCGATAAAAGTCCAATAAGCAATAGTGCGACTAGGAATAGTAGCACGTCCGTCAGTTGCAGCACACGAAGCGTCAATTCTAAATCTAGTAGCCGGTTGATGTACGGCAGGGCGATGGAAACGATACCTAAGGCCAGTAGGCCGCTAAAAAAGATGAAGAAGACGGATTCGGCAATGAATTGAGCAATGATACTGCCTTGGGGAGAGCCCAGGGTTTTTCGGATTCCTACCTCTTTTGCCCTGGTTACTACGCGCGCTGTACTGAGGTTGACATAGTTCATTAGGGAAATCAGCAAGATGAGAATTCCCACCGCACCGAAAATTTGCAAATAGCGGATATTGCCTCGATAAGGGCTGCGGCCAATATCCTGAGAACGTAGATATACATCTGTGAAACGTTGAAAGCCAATTCCAAAAGACGGAGGCGGATCGGCACTTACGTGCTTACGAATGAACTGCGGCATGCTGGCTTCTATTTCTGCCAGGCGACCATCGGGTACTTTGATGTAGGTCCGCAGCCAGGAGAACCCCCATTGCGGTGTCAGGCTCGCATATAGGTCTTCGGCATTTGCCATTGCGCCCAATGCCTTAAAGCGAATATGGGTGTGTTGAGGTGGATCTTTTACCACCGCCTTTACTTCCATGAGTAATTCCTGGTCGCCATCGTAGATCTTTACGGGTAGCGTTCGGCCTACAGAAGCATCGGTAGCAAATAATTGTTGACTCAGACTTTCGGTAATGACGAGGCTGTTGATTTGATCTAAGCAGCTTGCTGGATGCCCGTGCAGGAACTCGAAAGAGAACAGGTCGAAGAAGGTAGAATCGGCCCAGTAAAAGTCATCCACGAGGATTGGGCGAAGCTCGCCCATTTTGACGGGGTCTTGCCCAAATCGCGTAACCGCAATGAAAGGGTACTCTTCTTGCAACCGAGCGCCATGTTGGGAGGACGTAGCCTGCTGCCGCTCTCCGGTCAGGGGATCAACCCTTAAGACACGGTAGAGATTATCGTGGTGAACATGCATCTGATCATAGATGCTTTCATTTTTGATAAATAAGGCGATGAATAGAATGGCCGTAAATCCCAGTGTGAGGCCAAGGGCCTGGATGAAGGTGGTGGAGCGGTGCCTGCGCGCATGACGCAGGGCCACTTTGAAATGAGTTTTGTACATAACAGTTGGGGTGAATTGTGATAAATGGGGAAGACGATGCCAACGAGGGGATAACAGTCCTCTTATGACAAATTGCCGTCGGGCGAACTTAGTACCAGACTCTTCTAACTCTCGGTAGAACAGTTCGAGCAAGTCTCCCTGAAGCTCGTCCAGAAAGCTTGGGGCGCATGTTTGGCGAAGAAACCAGAGTATCCATTTGGGCGGGTTGGGGAGCATCTTAGAAGGATAGTTTTGGCATCAGGTTCCACAAGTTGTTTCGTTGGTTGCGGACGTGTTCCAAGGCGCGTTGTCCGGCCAAGGTGATCTTGTAAAGTCGTTTTCGACGACCTCCTCGTGTGGGCGAGGCTCCACCGGTGTAAGACTCGATAAAACCCTTCTGCTCTAGCCTGTTTAGGGTGGTATGGATTGTGCTTACACTCACCTTCCGACCAGTGTGTGTCGCAATCTCATCCATTACACTAATTCCATAGGCCTCACCATTGAGAATACCAACGGTGAGCAGTACTAATTCCTCAAATTCACCCAAATGTGTTCCTTTCATTCTGCTTTGATTTCATCATGATAAAAGCTACGTGGAGCGATTTCATTCGTAAATGCCAATCAAATATAAAGGATTTCATTCGTATTTGTCAATATTGGGTGGCGATGAAAAAGTTTTGGGAAGTATAGGGGCCAGCAAATTGCTTAAATAAGAAGAGCCCGACTCCGTAGTGGAGCCAGACTCTATGGATTTGAGAAACCCTTTCTCTTTACTAGCGAATAACCACAATCTCTTTAGTGATTGGCTCGCCATCTGCTGTTTCAATACGTACCAAGTAGGTCCCCGCAGGATAACTGCCGGTATCTACTGAGATTCCGTCAACGGGCCAGTTCGGAATATTTCTTTCCAACATAGGTTGCCCTAGAAGGCTGTAGATACGGACGCTCACTCGCTTATCTACCAGCTGTGCAATCTGAATTTGTAGATGATCCGTTACCGGATTCGGGTAGAGCCCTACCGCATTATTCGAATTCTCCTCCAGCATTAGCATGTCATCTTCCTTCTCACATTCAACGCTGGTCGTACATACTCGTACACAGTCATTCGCGTCGGTGATAGTGACGGAGAAATTCTGTGTCGTATAACCAATGGTGTATCGCACGGTAGGCTGATCCGACTCAGAGGTCAGGAAGCCATCGCAATCGGTCATTTCCCAGCTGTAGGTATATGGCGGTGTACCACCACTTGCAATCACAGTGATGAAGTTGTTTTCTGAGTTGCAGAACACTTCTTCCGGGAAATCAAACTCACAAGCAATGGTATTGCTGATTACATCAATGAATTGTGTTTCGATGGTCACATTACCACAGTCGTCTGTTGCTGTCCAGGTGCGGATGATTCGCACGCCATCCTCAATGTTTGTAATCTCTTGTGAGAAAATCGCTTCGACATCACTATCGTAATTATCCTTAACGCGTACAGCCACCGGTGGGGGAATTGGAGCGTCACAGTAGAGGAGTAGGTCGCCAGGGACGCCGAAAATCTCGGGGCCATAGGTGTCCTCGTACAGAAGGTAAAAGCTGATTTTACTTACGTTACCGCAAGGATCCACAACCTTCCAAATGTATTCGACTCGGCCCAGGAAGCCATAAGCTGCACAGTCTTCTGCTGGCATATTCACGATCCTCAGCTCCGGCGTCAGGTTGCTGGCGCAATTGTCTGAGATAGAGATAGCTTCTTCCCCAAAGTCATACGGTTCTCCTGGATTACCAAATTCCAAACCTATTGGGAGGATCAATTCGTCACCATCTTCCAGACCAACCAGCAGCGGATGCACGAAGTTCAAGCTAGGTGCTTCATCATCTGAGAAGAATACCTGCTGTGTGGCTGTTGTGGTATTACCACAGGCGTCGGTCGCTGTCCAGGTGCGGGTCAGTACATCACCACAATCGTCAACGCTCTCCGTGACTTCATTTACGTCTACTGGGATTTCCATGTTGCTGCATTCGTCAAAGGCAGTAACGGGCTCGTTCAATGTAGCATCGTTACAGGCATCTTCAGGTACGCCGCGTAGGATTGGCCCTGATTGGTCTAAGACCGTCACATTTTGCACGAAGGTGCTGGTGTTGCCACATTCATCAACGGCAGTCCAAACATATTCGGTGCTTACCGGCATCTCGGCACAACTCACTGGGAATTCAACATCGTCAACAAAGACATCAATTATGCCACCACATTCATCATAGACATTTACGTCCAAAATCACTTCACCACAGGAGAAGACAATATCTGTTGGCATATCAAAGACGGGAGGAGTGTTGTCAACGACCTCAATGAAAAGCTCATAATCAGTAGTGTTACCGCAGATGTCGCTAGCACTCACTTGTAGTTTGTAGCGTGCGAGATATCCGGTGTTGCTGCAATCTCCTTCGTCTACGAACTCAAGAGCAACCTCCGGTACTATGTCGCTGCAACCATCACCAATTTCAACGGCTGCCACAAAATCAGGAGGATCCAGGAGGGTGCCATCCATGCAATCTGCTCCGACTTGTCCAGTGCTGCCACTAGGTAAACCTTCAAGGCCTGGAATGGCTATGTTTACGGTAGGGCTTTCACCGTCAATCAAGTTCAAGCGTTGGGTGGCACTGATAGAATTGCCGCAAACATCAGTCGCTGTCCAGGTACGTTCTACATATTGACCACCATCACAATCAATTGGGTCAGATTCGCTGAACTCTACATAAGCAAACTCACAGTCGTCTACTGCCGTTACCTGTGGTACTGGTGGTAAGCTGGTCACGCAATCATCCTCGGGTAATCCCTGGAAGCGCGGTGGTGTGGTGTCGGTTAGGAACCAGTAAAGTACCGCCGTGTAGGTGTTGCCGCATTCGTCAGTGGAGGTCCAGCGTGTTTCCAGATGACCCATATAGCCAAATTCAGCACAGTCGAACAGACCAAAGTCTTCATATTCGAAGTCTACTTCCGTTTCGCCGCTGCAATTATCATAGGCGCGAGCAGCAAAGGCTAGTTTAGTGATCCGGCTGAACTCGCCACAATCCACATAAACCTCTTGGCCATCTGTATATCCACTGATGTACTCATCTACAAAATGAATTTCAGGTGGAGTTGTGTCCGACACTTCGATAAACTGCTCATCTACGGTTGGGTTACCACAAGCGTCTACGGCCGTCCAGGTGCGTTTGATGGTATAATTATGTGGGCAGTCACCAGGAATAATGTCATCGTCATACGATACTTCTACTTCCGAGCAGGTGTCCTCGGCAGTTGCCTGTTGGAAGGGTACATCTTCATCGCATTCAATGCCGGTATCCGCTGGGAAGAAAGTCCATTCGGGGCCCTGAGTGTCCACAATTCGTGTGAAGAGGGTGTATTCAGTGGTGTTATCACAAGGATCGCTGACCGTCCAGGTACAGCGCCATATACTCTTGAAGTCAGAGACGCCACAAATACCTTCTTCGACCAATTCATCTTCCATGGTGATGGTCAGATCACCAAAGTCTGCGCAATTGTCAAAGATGGTCAGATCGTCAGTAGGAACAAATGGATCCCAGTTTGGATCTCTTAGATCACATTCTACCGTAAGGGTAGTACCATCAGGAAGGCCTAGGTAGTTAACGATTGGTGCGGTGTCATCTAGGAAGGTGTAAGTGTTTACAAATTCCAGTGAAACGTTGCCACACTCATCTTCTGCTACCAGTGTAAGGACGATAAGGCGCTCGCAATCGTCTCCGGTAATATCAATATCGGCGACCCGGATAATGAGATCGTTATCAGCAGAACAAAGATCTGCTACGCAGCCCGCGACCGGGCCAACGATATTCCCTCCTACAATCCAACTGGTGTTCACACCGAACTCGTCGCCGATACTCAAGGAGATATCCGCATCTGCTGGGCAGGGATCACCGCCCTCGGTGGTGAAGACTAAATCTTCCTCACAGTTAAAGTCCCAAACGGGTGGTGCGCTTTCGCTGAAAACATGCTCGACGATGATGCGGTCAATAGAGATGTTGCCGCATTCGTCTCGCATCCGATATTCGTTGCGAATCGTTTTGGGGCAAATCCCAAATTCGATGGAAGTGATGAGATTGAGTTCGATATCGGCCAGGTCAGTAAACGCATCAGAAACGCATCCATCAAGATTGACTACTTGTGGGAAACTGCCATTCACCATGCTGGTAAACGCCAGATCACCGCCAACAAAGAACCAAACTCCACTTGGTATATTCGGTACGATAGTATTGGGGCAGGCGTCATAGTTTTGGCTGAAAGTCCCGCAGAAGTTGCTTGGCGGATTTACATCTGGAGATGGATCCACCGTCACGTTTTCTGAATCTGAGCAGCTAAGGCCTCCACCGTCATCCATAGCAGTAACGGTATAATTGCCCGGAGGCAGTGGGCCAAAGTTGCCGGTCGTATTCATATCACTGACCGGGCCAGATAGTACAAAGGTGACGATACCTTGATTGCCGGAAGCAAATGCGGTGATTATGCCATCACCATCACCGGGGCAGGTTTCGCCCGTCACATTGGTCATCACGCTGATGTTACAAGCTCCACAGTCTGATAAGCAATTCCGCGAGTCGATATGGTTCTGGATACGGGTAATATTGCCTCCAGTCCAAGTTGTAGCGCCACAGACAATGTTACCGAACATGATGGTGCTGTTATTGGCTTGTCCATGAACCCCATCAAAGAGGTGGCCAATTTCGTGTGCACTCAAGGCGCGAAGACAGTTGGTGGAGTTGGAAAAATCTTCGCAGACATTGTAGCGCTGATTGCCACAAACGTCACCAATCGCTCGGGCACAGCCAATTAACTGGAAGTTGCCTGGGCCGCTTCCACAGCCCTGGATGTCATTGGCTGTCCAGATTTGCCCGACATCATGTGCCGCAAAATTGGGGCCAGCCCAAGCGGCGAAATCATCAAGAATGGTAAAAGCATCATTTGAGGTCGTCCAAGGGTTGCCAATGGCTGAAGTCACTACAAATTGATCTACGATGAGGTAGGAAACACTGAAGTCATCCCACAGTGGCTCCATAAGGTTGGTCACGTTGAGGATGAAGTCATTCACCGCCATTACACTTCCGTACCGATTAAACATCAAGATATCTCCGCCGGTGGCGAGGTCCACTTCTACGCAATCCATCTTTTCGTTATCGGACGGTTTGCCCTTGTGATCATGGTTGTGGTCTGGAGGAGGTAAAGCGTACTTTTTACCTGCTTTGAAGGTACAGCTGAGGCTGGGGTCGGTAAGTACATCTTCTGCATTGTAGAGGATGTAAGCGTTATCGCCGGCCTCTGGAATCATTGGCTTCAAAGGCTCCAGGAAATAGGTCGATCCGTTTTGCTGAATCATTCCTACTACGTAGTCTGGAGTGATGGTAAAGCGAGTAGGTTCCAGTTCTTCACCCAGGTAGTATCCTCGAAAAGTGATATTGGGGCGGCGGGGCAAAACCTCCAGGCCTTTTTCAGTAACAGCTACCTCGCGGTAGTGCGCTGCGCGCATGTCGTAATAGTCCAATTGGATAGGCCATTGCTGACCATTTTCGAATTGCAGTTCAAATTGGAATCGGGTGTCTTTTTGAGACTGTTCGTAGATGAGTCTAGTGTCGATTTCGTACAGTTCGTAAGCTAAAAAGCTTTTTTCTAGTTCCGGATGTTCAAAAGCCAACGATTTGGCGGGTACAAATTGGGTTTGAGCAAAGAGGATGCTCGATGTACTGTTGAAAAGTACAGCTAGCCCTAGCAACAGGCTAGCCCTGGTAAAGGTATGCATACCACATAGCGTTTTGGTGTGTGAAATCCAAGGGTATTCATTAATCCACCGTCGGCTAATAGTGTTACATACTGCGCCATTTTAATGTCATAATGGCTGTATGGCGAAGAATTTTTAAGGAAGGAAGGGCGAATATATATTTTGTTGCCTGTCACTTTTGGCAAACAAATATTGGTTTTGGAGGAAAACTGGCTAATGTAGCCTAAGCCATTGGGGGGTATGCCACCTAACTTACTGTTTATCAGTCGTTCATTGCCTTTACTTCAAGTTAAAAAAAGATAAACGGTGCTTTTATAAACCGGCTAAAGTGTCTACTTTTGCACGGGTTTTAAAAAAGGACCAAAAAGCGACACAGCGTGAAAGTATTTGCCCGTTTTTCTTCTTTCGTTTTTGTCTTGGCACTGGCCTTGTTTGCCAGCCCTGTTTTTGCTCAAGACCACGGACACGATCATGACCACGACCACAGTGGCCATTCTCACGGTACAGAAGCAGAAGCTCATGGTGAGCACGCCGGTTGCGGCGAGCATGCCGAAGAAGGAGCTTATGATCCTGTTTCTACAGTGATGAATCACATCGCGGATGCTAACGAGTTCCACGTTTGGAAGCACGTTCACATTCCATTGCCATTATTCCTTTACGCTCCTGAGCATGGCTGGACAACGGGCACTACCAGCATGTTCCACCACGGACACCACGCTGTTGATCGCTACGTTTTGAACCACGGTCGCGTAAACCGTATCGCTGATGAGAACTTCCCAATGGGTGAGGTTGCTATCGACGGTATCCTACACGAAGTAGAAACGACAACCGACGAGAAGGGTAAGACTACGGAAAAGGACGTTTACTTCGCTTGCGCTCAAGGAGAACTTTGGAAGTTGGATAAGCCAAGTACCCTGGATGGTGGTATCCTGGGTGGTGGTATCACTTCTTTCTATGACTTCTCAATTACCAAGAATGTGTTTACAATGATCTTGGCTTCGCTTCTACTGATCTTCTTGTGGAATGCGGTAGCTAAGGGTTATAAGAAAAATGAAGGTAAGGCACCATCCGGCATTCAGTCGTTCATGGAGCCTTTCTTTGTATTTATCCGTGATGAAGTAACTAAGCCAATGATTGGTGAAGCCAAGTACGAGCGCTTCCAGCCATTCATCATGACGCTGTTCTTCTTCATTCTGTTTTGCAACCTCATGGGTTTGATTCCTTTCTTCCCAGGTGGTGCAAACGTAACAGGTAACTTAGCAGTGACACTGGTACTAGCCGTACTAGCCTTCATTGTTACGAATGTAAATGGTAACGGACACTACTGGGAGCACATCTTCTGGATGCCTGGTATCCCTGCTTGGGTAAAGATTATCCTTACACCGGTTGAGATCCTTGGTTTGTTTATTAAGCCATTCTCATTGATGATTCGTTTGTTCGCGAACATCTCTGCCGGTCACATTATCATTCTAAGTTTGATCGGTTTGATCTTCTTGTTTGGTGACAACGGGAACAGCGTTGGCGGTGCCGCTACCGGTGCACTTATCGGTGGTGCTTTCACAGCCTTCATGAACTTGATCGAGTTGTTGGTTGCCTTCCTACAGGCGTTCATCTTCGCTATCCTAACGGCTAGCTACATTGGCGCAGCAGTTGAAGAGCACGAGCACCACGATCACGAGCACGCACACTAAGAAATAACAAGTAAAAGTGGCTGTCATTATCACAGTGTTATGATGGTCACTTCGACTCATAAGAATCATTCTTTTTTAACCATAAAATCCCTTTATCATGGGTGCAATTGGAGCAGGTATCGCCGCATTAGGAGCTGGCATTGGTGTAGGTTTGATTGGTAGCCGCGCAATGGACGCGATCGCACGTCAGCCAGAAGCTGTTGGTGATATTCGTAACAACATGATCCTTACCGCTGCATTGGTGGAAGGTGCTGCACTGTTTGCTATCGTAGTTGGTCTTTTGGCTGGCTAATCTTAGCACTTGTGCACAAAGAACTGATCTCGGGCCGTAGCGGTTGGCTGCGGTCCGAATCAACCTCTTAAAAAAGAACAAGCTATTCCTGTTTCGACAGGACTAAAGTATATCGACAATGAACATTTTTCTCTTAGCTGATTTTTCTGTTATCAAGCCGGATCCAGGTTTGATCTTCTGGACGTCCATCATCTTTATTGTATTGTGGACGGTTCTGGGCCGTATGGCATTCAAGCCTATCCAAAACGCCCTTAAGAAGCGTGAAGATGACATCCAGGACGCATTGGACGAAGCCAAGCGCGCACGGGAAGAAATGTCTAACGTTCAGGCAGAGAACAAGAAATTGCTAGCCGAAGCTCGTGAAGAGCGCGCTCGCATGCTAAAGGACGCCAAAGAAACCAAAGATCAGATGATCAAGGAGGCTAAAGAGCAAGCACGCGACGAGGCTAAGAAAATCGTTACCAACGCTCAGCAAGAAATCGAGAACCAGCGTAAAGTGGCTATGGCTGAATTGAAGAGCCAAGTAGGTCAGATGGCAATCGATATTGCTGAAAAAGTGATCCGCAAGCAGCTAGCCGGCAATAGCGAGCAAGAGCAGTTTGTGAACACTTTGGTAGACGAGATTAAGTTGAACTAATCAGTTAGGTAGTTAGATAGTTAGTTTGTTAGATGGTCATTCACCATCCAACCTTCTGACCATCCAACCTTCTAACTAAGAATATAGGCGCATGTCAGTACAAAGAATTGCCGGTCGTTACGCAAAATCCTTGATTGATCTCGCTCAGGAGCAGAACAAGCTCGAGCGTATCCTGGAAGATGTAACCTCCTTCAAAAATGCGAGCGGGAACCGTGATTTTTACCTCCTGCTAAAGAGCCCTATCGTTAAGGGAAGTAAGAAGCTATCTATCCTGGATGCGCTTTTTGCTGATAAGTACGATGAGCTCACCATGGCTTTCTTGCGCATTCTGGTAAACAAAGGTCGTGAACCTTACCTGCCAGAGATCGCTGATGAGTTTGTGGCACAGTATAAGGAGATTAAGAAAATTTCTACCGTTAAGGTAACTACAGCTAAGGCCTTGAGCGCTGATGCATTGAAAGCCCTAGAAGCCAAGCTAGCGGCTAGCGATGCTACCTACAGCCAGGTAGAAATTGAAACGGCAGTAGACCCTGATCTAATCGGAGGTTTTGTACTGGAGCTAGGTGGTCAGATTTATGACGCCAGCGTAGCGCAGAAGTTGGAAGAACTGAAGCGTACTTTGGCTAGCTAAGAGCTCGCCACATTGAATTGGAAAAACATTATTCTCAAAATAATTATAAATCATGGTTGACGTAAAACCTGATGAAATCTCAGCAATCCTCAAGCAGCAGTTGTCTGGCTTTGATAGCGCAACTCAGCTAGAGGAGTACGGTACCGTACTAGAAGTAGGTGACGGTATTGCCCGCGTATACGGTCTATTGAATGCCCGTGCTGGTGAGCTGGTTGAATTTGAAACAGGTGTTCAGGCTATCGTACTGAACCTGGAAGAAGACAATGTTGGTGTTGTATTGATGGGCCCTAGCGATGACATTCGCGAAGGTTCTCGTGTACACCGTACAAGTCGTATTGCATCTATCAACGTTGGTGAAGGTTACCTGGGCCGCGTAGTAAACCCACTCGGCCAGCCTATCGACGGTAAAGGTGAGATCAGCGGTACTACTTACGAAATGCCTTTGGAGCGTAAGGCTCCTGGTGTTATCTACCGCCAGCCAGTAAACGAGCCACTTCAAACTGGTATCAAGGCGATTGACTCCATGATTCCTATCGGCCGTGGCCAGCGGGAATTGATCATTGGTGACCGCCAGACTGGTAAGACTGCGATTGCAATCGACACCATCCTTAACCAAAAGGAATTCTACGACGCAGGTGAGCCTGTTTACTGTATCTACGTTGCTTGTGGACAGAAGTCTTCAACTGTAGCTCAGGTTGCTCGCGTATTGGAAGAGAACGGTGCAATGCCATACACATGTATCGTATCTGCATCCGCTGCTGATCCTGCACCATTGCAGTTCTACGCACCATTCGCTGGTGCATCAATCGGTGAGTTCTTCCGTGACACCGGTCGTCCTGCATTGATCATTTATGATGATTTGTCAAAGCAGGCGGTTGCTTACCGTGAGGTATCACTTCTACTTCGTCGTCCTCCAGGCCGTGAGGCTTATCCTGGTGACGTATTCTACCTGCACAGCCGCCTATTGGAGCGTGCTGCGAAGGTTATCGCCGATGATGGTTTGGCACAGGATATGAATGATCTTCCTGACAGCTTGCGCGATGCTGGTATCGTGAAAGGTGGTGGTTCTTTGACGGCTTTGCCTATCATTGAAACACAAGCGGGTGACGTTTCTGCGTATATCCCAACCAACGTAATTTCTATTACCGACGGACAGATCTTCCTAGAGTCTAATTTCTTCAACGCTGGTATTCGTCCTGCGATTAACGTAGGTATCTCAGTAAGCCGTGTGGGTGGTTCTGCTCAGGTGAAGTCAATGAAGAAGGTATCTGGTACATTGAAGCTTGACCAAGCGCAGTACCGTGAGCTGGAAGCATTTGCTAAGTTCGGTTCTGACCTGGATGCTGCTACCTTGGCCGTAATTGAAAAAGGTAAGCGTAACGTAGAAATCTTGAAGCAGCCTCAGTATTCTCCAGTAACTGTTGGTAAGCAGGTAGCAATCATCTACTTGGGTACTAAAGGTCTATTGCGCGATGTGCCAGTAGAGAAAGTGAGGGAGTTCGAGGAATTCTTCTTGGGCGAAATGGAGCGCCGTGAGCCAGAAGTACTATCCAACTTCGCTGGTGGTAAGTACGACAAAGAGGACCAAGCTAAAGTAGAAGCTTTGGCGAAGGAACTGACTGCTCAGTACAAGTAAACTGCTTAGGTGCTGCGGCACCGAGGAGTGTATTGTATCGTTTATTATAAAGATTGCCCCTGATGGCTAACTTAAAAGAAGTTCGTGACCGGATTGTTTCGGTCAAAAATACTCAGCAGATCACGAAAGCCATGAAGATGGTTTCGGCGGCAAAGCTACGTCGTGCACAGGATGCTATCACTCAGATGCGCCCTTACGCGAACAAGCTAGACGCTATGCTGCGCAACATCTTATCCAACCTGGAAGGTGATGCCGGTACTGTCTTCGGTCAAGAGCGCCCAGTAGAGCGTGCTTGTATCGTGGTTGTTACTTCTAACCGTGGTTTGTGCGGTGCCTTTAATTCGAATGTAATTAAGGCTGCAGTTGCTGCTATGGAAGGAAAGTACGCGAAAGTGCACGAACGTGGCAACTTGAGCATGCTTTTCATCGGTAAGAAAGGCTTTGAATACTTCAACAAGCGCTTTGCCGACTCAGTGAACATCATTTCCGATTACGTCAACCTATTTGATGACCTGAGTTTCGACAATACCAAGCGTGTAGCTACTTACCTGATGGATGCCTTCGAGCAAGGCCGTTTCGATGCGGTAGAAGTAGCTTATGGTGAATTCCGCAATGCTGCAGTACAGAACACAGTTCACGTTCCTTTCCTTCCTGTACCTAAGGTAGAGATCGAAGAAGGAGCAGTTAGCCACAGAGCAGATTATATCTTCGAGCCAAGCAAAGAAGGCCTCTTGAGCCATCTGGTTCCTAGTATTCTGCAAACGCAGTTCCACAAGTTCAATCTGGACACTCACGCTTCTGAGCACGGTGCCCGTATGACGGCCATGGACTCTGCAACGGAGAATGCAAACGAGCTGCTACGCGAGTTGAAAATCTCTTATAACAAAGCCCGACAGGAAGCAATTACCAACGAGATTCTCGAGATCGTTGGTGGTGCAGCTGCCCTGGAGAACGGCTAGATATATTGCCAAAGCGCAAAAAAAGGTCATTCTACCTGCGGGTGGGATGGCCTTTTTTCGTTGTGTGAGGAAAGTTTGGACAGAAGATGAAAATTTCAGTACCAATGCATTTACACAGATTTTTGGTTCAACACTGTGGATAGACACCTTCTTAGCTTGTTCGATTTAGTAAAACCACCAAATTGATTTTTGCCTACTACGCTACAATGGTGTATGCTTGTACAAGCAGCGAAAAACCCAGATTAATTCGACCCCTACTTAAAACTTCAAATCCATAACCCAATGAAACAGTTTACCTCGGTCCACGATGTCAGCGACCCATTCCAGCTAGTCCAGGAAGCCTTGGCGCTTAAAGCGCAACCGCATGCCCATACCGATCTAGGGCGAAACAAGACAGTCATCCTCGTCTTTTTTAATCCCAGTCTTCGTACTCGATTAAGTACTGAGCTAGCGGCAAAAAACTTGGGCTGCAACGTTATGACGCTCAATGTAGCGGACGGTTGGAAGTTGGAGTTTGCCGATGGAACCGTAATGAATGCCGGAACCGCTGAGCATATTCGCGAAGCCGCCGGGGTAATGAGTCAGTATGCGGATATCTTAGCCGTACGTTCCTTCCCGGGCCTCGAGGACAAAGAAAAAGACTATGCTGATCAGATTATGCGTGCCTTTATGGAGCACGCCACAGTGCCAGTAGTAAGTCTGGAGTCGGCGATTCGTCACCCCTTGCAGAGCTTGGCAGATTGGGTAACTATTGAAGAATATAAACGCAGAAAGCGCCCTAAGGTGGTGCTCAGCTGGGCACCGCATCCTCGCGCCTTACCACAGGCCGTGTCCAACTCATTTTTGGAGTGGATGCAGCAAGCGCCCGTTGATTTAGTGCTGACGCACCCAAAAGGGTATGAACTTGACCCCTCCTTTGTAGGCGACACACCGGTAATATACGATCAAGAAGAAGCCTTCGCGGATGCTGAGTTTATCTACACCAAGAATTGGTCGGCAGTGTATCCTTACGGTCAAAAGCCTGAAGTGGAAAAGGATTGGCAAATCACAGAAGCTAAGATGGCTTTAACAAATAAGGCCTTCTTTATGCATTGCTTACCCGTTCGGCGCAATGTCGTAGTTAGTGATGGGGTGATCGAGAGCCCAAAATCCTTGGTTTTACCACAAGCGGGTAATCGTTTATACGCAGCACAGGCGGTATTGAAGAGCCTACTAGAGAATGTATAAATCATGACCACACTCAATATTCTTAAGATTGGAGGAAATGTACTGGCGGATACTGCACAACTCAGTCAGGCTTTAAACCTGTTCGCTCAATATCCAGGGCCTGCTATTCTAGTGCATGGTGGTGGCCGCCGGGCTAGTGAGATTCTATCAGCGTTAGGGCATACGCCAAAGATGATCAACGGGCGCAGAATTACGGATGAAGCTGCTCTTGAAGTGGTAACAATGGTGTATGCCGGCTCCCTCAATAAACAGTTGGTAGCGGGCCTGCAAGCACGTAGTTGCAATGCTATTGGACTTAGTGGAGCGGATGGGAACCTTATTCGTGCCCACAAGCGAATTGTGAAGGATATCGATTACGGCTACGCTGGAGATATCGATGAAATAGATGCAGCAGGCTTTCAGGCGCTCCTAGAGGCCGGCTTCCGCCCAGTCTGTTGTGCCATTACACATGATAAACAAGGGCAACTGCTAAATACCAATGCAGACACCATAGCGGCTAGTATTGCCGTTGCCCTTGCTGATCGTTATCAGGTTGTTCTCAACTACTGCTTTGAAAAGACTGGTGTTCTATTGGACGCAGAACAAGATGATTCAGTGATTCCCAAGATTGATAGCTCGTACTATCAAGAACTCAAAGCTCAAGGCGTGGTGCATTCGGGAATGCTGCCAAAATTGGATAACGCTTTTGGAGCTTTAGGCCAGGGTGTAAGCTCGGTTAGGGTGGGAAATCTGAGCAGCCTTAAGGATGGAAGTGCTACGCAGCTGACGCGATAAATAGGGCGTTTCCCTAGCCCTAATCCTTTTTTTTGCGATTTAATGGAAAGACTTTTATTAAAAAATGCAGAAAGAGTGGATTCTTTAAAAAATATACCTTATTTTTGCGTCGCTTTTTAAGCAAGGTCGTACCATAAATGACCTTATATCTACCAGCGGGTGTGGTGAAATTGGTAGACACGCTAGACTTAGGATCTAGTGCTTCACGGCGTGGGGGTTCGAGTCCCTCCACCCGCACTTAAATTAGAGGATGGAGTGAAATTGTTCGCTGCCATCCTTTATTTTTCTGACCAAGTCATCCCTTTGAATCCGGGCTCATTGACAACTATTTGTCATCCTACAATGTTGCTTGGTCGGATTGTTTTACTATAAAATTTAGCACACATTTCTATGGCTACAATCGAGCGCACAGATATTGATGCTTTGAACGCAACCATTACCCTGACCGTTGCGAAGGAAGACTACAAAGCAGAGCTTGATAAGGAACTGAAGCGCTATCGCAATCAGGCATCGCTAAAAGGCTTCCGCAAGGGCAAGACTCCGATGTCCGTTGTTCGTAAAATGTTTGGGCGTAACATCTTGGCGGATGTCATCAATCGCCAGATGCAAAAAGAAATGACAGATTACCTCTACAATGAGGAAAATCCTGTTGATGTCCTTGGGCAGCCAATTCCTTCTGAATCACAAGAAGAGTTCGAATTCAGCGTAGGCACATTGCAAGATTACGTATTCAAGTTCGACATTGGCTTGGCGCCAGCTTTCGAGGTACAAGGCCTTAGTGGGCACACCTTTGATCGTTTGGTGGTGGATCCAGGTAAGAAGAAAATCGAAGAGGAGCTAGAGAATCTTCGTCGTCGCTTTGGTTCGAATGAAGAAGTAGAAGACGCGGTGGAAGAGCGTGATATCATCACCTTGAAAGCTGTAGAGCTTCAGGATGGCGCGCCGAAGGTGGCTGGCATTATGCACGAGTTTACGCTTTTTATCGAGAATACCACCGACGAAGCTAAGGACGCCTTCCTTGGTAAGATGATTGGAGACTCTGCAGAATTGGATGTCTTCAACTTGGAGGCAAATACTACGGAGCCGCATGTACGTAAGTACCTACTCGGACTAGAAGAAGACGATGATCGCGAGATAGAGAACATCTTCTCATTGACCATTGACAAGATCAGCCGTAATGTTCCTGCTAAACTAAATGCTGATTTCTATAAGCAAGCATTTGGCGAAGGCGATGTTAGCAATAAGAAGGAAGCCTTAGCTAAGATCCAGGAAGACTATAACGGATTCTATTCTAAGCAAACAGATGCGTTGTTATTCCGCGACATGCAGGAGTACCTGATGGAGCAGAACAACATGGAGTTGCCAGAGGATTTCTTGAAGCGCTGGTTGGTAGCATCCAATGAAAATAATACAGCCGCTTCTGTAGAAGCTGGTTTCGACGGATTCCGTAAGGGACTTCAGTGGACTTTGGTTCGTGAGAAATTAATCAAGCACTTTGAATTGGAAGTGAAGCAGGAAGAACTGCGAGCTGCCTTTGCCGAGCAAGTGATGGGTTATTTCGGTGGCGGTCAGCCAGAGTGGTTGAACGAAGAGATGGTTAACAATATGGTTAACCGTATGATGGGAGAGGAGAAGAGCGTACGCGAGAAGTTCGATGAGCTTATGAACGATAAGCTGAGTGAAAAACTACGCGGCGAATATAAACTGAAGAATAAGAAGGTTACTCCAGAGAAGCTGCAAGAGATTGTTGAAGAGATTCGTGCGCAGCAAGAAGCAGAGAGTCAGCTACTAGGTGAAGAAGAGGAATAAGGAGGTCAACTTCCGAGGGCACTTTTTGTTAATAGAGAGTAATTAACAATCGTCAACTAATTAATCCCTGACTTTAGGTGCTCGGCGAAGCTGGTTTAAGAACTTTATGCTATCTGTAAGCCTACCCTTCGAAGTCATTGGGATAAAATTTTGACGAGTACTAAAAGTAACGCGAATGTTTCATAAGGATGAATTCATGAAGTATGCTACCAAGCACCTCGGTATGAGTAGCATGCACCTCGAAAGATACGCTGAAAAGACAGCCCCGGTTTTAGCTCCAAACATTCAGGCATTTACGCCTAATGTAATCGAAGAGCGCCAGATGAATATCGTTGGCCTGGATGTATTTAGCCGACTAATGATGGACCGCATCATTTTCATGGGTGTACCCGTTAATGATTATGTAGCCAATGTAATTCAGGCACAGCTGTTGTTCCTGGAGTCAACGGATCCAAAGCGCGATGTACAGATGTTCATCAACAGCCCTGGTGGTTCTGTAATTGCTGGCCTTGGTATTTATGATACCATGCAGTACGTAACACCAGATGTAGGTACGATCTGTACTGGTCTTGCCGCTTCTATGGGAGCAGTACTTTTGGCTGCCGGTACCAAAGGAAAGCGTACTTGTTTGCCACACAGCCGTGTGATGATTCACCAGCCACTTGGTGGTATGCAAGGTCAGGTTTCTGACATGGAGATTAGCTACAAGCTGATCAAGCAGATGCAGAAGGAGCTATACGATATCTTGAGCAAGCACACTGGTCAAGATTACGATACCATCGAGAAAGATTGCGATCGCGATAACTGGATGGTAGCTACGGAAGCTAAAGAATACGGACTCGTAGATGAGGTACTAGAACGCCCATCTGCTGAGGATAAGAAATAATTGAACTAGCGAAGAACCCACATTAACTGTATCTTTAGTGTGGGTTCTTTGCTTACTAGAGGTAAGCAAAGCAGTGAATAGCATCTATTGAAGCTCTATCATTGTTGCATACCCAAAGGCGCTAAGTAGTGCAAAACTCGATGAAGTACAAGCATCGTACTAGATCGAAAAGACATTACAAAGTGCCACATATAAGTACAGTGAGGATGGTTCGCCTTTAAGAAGGTGTAAGTCCTTACCCTAATTAACTTACAGCGATGCGTCGTACGAAACAAAACTACCGCTGCTCTTTTTGCGGCCGCGATAAATCAGAAGCAATGATTCTGATCGCTGGCATTGAAGGACATATCTGCGAGGTTTGCGTTGAGCAGGCCGGCGAGATTGTCCAGGAAGAGTTGTACGGGGGCGCTAACCCTAACCCGAACTATTCCGTAAAGGGCGGAACTGGCAAAGAATCTTTTGGCCAGACTATTCAATATAAACCACAAGAGATTAAGCAGCGCTTGGATGATTATATCATCGGGCAAGACGACGCCAAGAAGGTATTGTCAGTAGCTGTTTACAATCACTATAAGCGTCTCGGACAGGGTTCGTCAAAGGACGACGAAGTAGAGATCGAGAAGAGTAATATTGTCTTTGTAGGCCGTACCGGTACGGGTAAGACCCTCCTGGCTAAGACTATTGCTCGTATGCTGAATGTTCCATTTGCAATTGTAGATGCTACCGTATTCACAGAAGCTGGTTATGTAGGTGAGGATGTAGAAAGTATCCTAAGCCGCCTGCTTCAAGTATGTGACTATGATGTGGCTGCTGCCGAACGTGGCATTGTATACATCGATGAGATTGACAAGGTGGCGCGGAAGTCAGATAACCCTAGTATCACTCGGGATGTCTCTGGCGAAGGTGTTCAGCAGGCCTTACTTAAGATGTTAGAAGGTACTGATGTGAATGTACCACCGCAGGGCGGACGGAAGCACCCAGAGCAAAAACTTGTTAAGATCAATACTAGCAATATCCTGTTCGTTTGTGGCGGTGCATTTGACGGTATCGAAAAAGTGATTGCTCGTCGTTTGAACACTCAAGTGATTGGTTTCCGTGGCGAAGACAAAGAGCAAGTAGATCGTGAGAACCTACTGAGCTATGTCAATCATCAGGATCTTAAAGGATTTGGCCTAATCCCAGAATTACTGGGACGCCTACCTGTATTAACCTACCTAGATCCGCTTGATAAAGAGGCACTGCAGCGAATCCTTACCGAGCCAAAGAACTCGCTCATCCGTCAGTATCAGAAGTTGTTTGATCTAGAGGATATTAAGCTGACCTTTAGTGATGAGGCTATTGAGCTGATCGCGGAAAAAGCATTAGAATTCAATTTGGGTGCCCGTGGTCTTCGGTCTATCTGTGAAGCAATCATGACCGATGCTATGTTCGAACTACCTGGACAAAAGGATGTGACATCATTTTTGGTCACTGCTGAATATGCTGAAGAAAAGCTGAGCCGTTCAAAGTTAAGTCGCTTGAAGGCTGCTTAAGCAACACTCCGTTTTAGCTTTGAATCCCCGTATTTCTTACTTTGAAATACGGGGATTTTGTTTTTATATTTCGAATATACGCATATGAGTAGTGAAATATTCGGCACGGGTAATCTAATTCATTTTTTTGTTTTGGCATCAATAATGCTTATAATTGTATTGTACCTACATTAGATGTAGGTGTTTTCAAAACAAAACGAAACGAAAAATGAATGCTTTATTGAGTGCAGGCAAGTACCTCTTTGCCCTTCCTTTTCTAATTTTTGGAGCTTTCCATTTCATGAATGCAGATGCTATGTCTGGAATGGTGCCTCTTCCTGGAGGCGCGATCTGGGTATACCTAACTGGTTTGGGCTTAATTGCTGCTGCCATTTCGATCTTCATCGGAAAGATGGATAAACTAGCCACCTTCTTGCTAGGAGCAATGCTAATCATCTTTGTGTTAGCACTTCACCTGAAAGGTGCAATGGCTGGTGATCAAGCAGCTACATCGGGCTTGCTAAAAGATCTAGCTTTAGCGGGAGCATCTTGGCTATATGCTGGTCATATAGCAAAAGACAATGCTGTAATAGGCTAGAAATATATTACTGTATTCCAGTAGAAAACCCCTTCTGGGCCAGGTGTCCAGAAGGGGTTTCTTTTTGATCTCAAGTATCAGTTAGGTGTTACAGGCTCCAGTTTTTGCCTCCCATGTCTGACAATGAAATACAACCTTGATAGGCTCCTGGAACGGGGTCATAAACGAGCACTTCTGTTCCAATGTATTCAGAAGAATAGTACCCTCCAATGACCATGCTTTTCAAGTCGAACCACCAGGGTGCTCGGTCTTCTTTTTCCTCTTTATCCAGGTCTAGATCATCCAATTCTTCGGCTGCCTTCTTGGAGCTGGCATCTAGCTCATTCAATAGTCGTAGCTGGTCTTCAGCGCTGAGCTCAGCATAGGAGCTGCCTTTAGCATTGCTTACCTCACTAAGCCATGCACTTAGACCTTTCTGTAATTTCTGTTGATCTTCCTCTTCGGTGTAATCCGCTAGAACTATGTCTACAAAACTTGGGACACCCAGTTCTACGGCTCCAGGAGTATCCGTTTTAGGAAGCATGGTATTGATCATTGCTTCTATCGACGGGAACTCTTCGGCACTGAAGAATTTAGTAGTCACCTCTGCTGTAGCTGGTTCGGATTTGCAGCCACTGAGGATAGCACTCGTAAGTGGTGCTGTTACGGCATATCCGGTGAGGTAGGCCGTATATTTTAGAACATCTCTGCGATCCATAGTATAGCTTTTTAGAGGTTCATTTTCTTAAGTTCCTGTACAGCGTAGTCGGCCGCACGAGCGGTAAGCGCCATATAGGTCAAAGAAGGATTCTGGCAACCAGCTGATGTCATCGCGGCACCATCGGTTACAAATACGTTTGGAGCATCCCAAACTTGGTTCCACTTGTTAAGTACGCTGGTCTTACGATCGCGTCCCATACGGGCAGTACCCATTTCATGAATACCAAGCCCCGGATAAGATCCATCGTCGTAGGTTTCAACATCCTTGAAGCCAGCAGCCTCCAGCATTTCTGCAGCACTAGCCGCCATGTCTTTGCGCATGGCCATTTCGTTGTCTTTAAACTCTGCGTCCATGGTCAGAGTGGGTAGGCCATGTATATCCTTCACATCGTGGTTCAGATATACGCGGTTGTCTTCGTATGGCAAGCACTCTCCAAAGCCATTCATACCAAGTTGCCACGGGCCTGGCTGCACCAGTGCGTCCTTAAACTCGGCACCTAAGGTCATATCCAGCTCTTTTACGCCACGCATCCAGTTCTCGCGTGAGCCACCTCCTTGGTATCCGAAACCACGTAGGTAATCATCACGTTTTGTCGCAGCATTAATGTTGCGGAAACGTGGGATGTAGAAGCCGTTTGGTCTACGTCCTTTGTAGTACATGTCTTCGTGTCCATCCCAGGTACCGCGGGCACCCACTTTGAAGTGGTGATCCATTACGTTGCGGCCAAGTTGTCCACTGCTGCTACCTAGCCCGTCAGGGAATTCATCGGTAACGGTATTCATCAAGATGAAGGTACTACCCAATGCAGAGGCATTGAGGAAAATGATCTTGGCAAAGAATTCATGCTGCTCGCCGGTTTCGCCATCAATGACGCGAACACCACTCGCTTTTCCAGTAGCAGGATCCATGATCAAGGAGTGTACTACGGAGTGTGGGCGGAGTGTCATATTGCCGGTAGCTTCTGCTGCTGGCAAGGTGGCGGCATTACTGCTGAAGTAAGCCCCAAAAGGACAACCCCTAATACAGCGATTACGGAACTGACACTTACCACGGGTACCGTGAATCTCCGGATTAGGCTCCGTTAGGTGAGCAGTACGGCCAATGGTGAGGATACGGTCATCAAAGTTGGCGGCAATACCTTGCTTGAGTTCTTTTTCTACGCAGTTCAACTCCATTGGCGGGAGAAATACTCCGTCTGGAAGCTGAGGAAGTCCTTCCGCTTGGCCACTTACACCAGCGAAGGTTTCGACGTAGTCATACCAGGGGGCAAGGTCTGCATAGCGGATCGGCCAATCAACTGCGATACCTTCCTTGGCATTAGCTTCGAAATCCAAATCACTCAGGCGATAACTCTGACGGCCCCACATAATCGAGCGACCACCGGTATGGTAACCCCGCATCCAGTCGAAGCGCTTGACTTCACTGTAAGGGTGCTCATCATCCTTTACGAACCAGTGCTTATTAGATTGACGTACCGTATAGCCTGTACGATCTTGTTTTTCGTAGTGTTTCTTTACCTCCTCAGGAGGTACACGCTCACCCGCTTCATAATCCCATGGATCATTTCCTGCTGTCGGGTATTCGCCGTGGCGGACATCGCGCCCCCGCTCCAGTACGAGGGTTTTCAGGCCTTTCTCACTGAGCTCTTTTGCTGCCCAGCCGCCGCTTATGCCTGATCCTACAACGATAGCATCGTAGGTCACCTCGGCTTTGCCTTGAGAATTAAAAAACATGCCTTCTTAGTGTTAAGTTGCCATCAATAATTTCGTGAGCTGGCTAAGGTATAAATTAATGTGTGATTTAGACACTAAGTAGGAAAAATCATTTGGTCTGAGCTTAGGCAGACTGCCGCTATTTTGCAGTGAAAAAACAGGAAAATCAAGAAAAAGGAAGGCCGATTGAGCTTATTGACCCAGATTGACATCCATCGGTAAGAATACTTTTCCCTGTGAGTTGGCAAAGCCCCGATAACCATCTGGATGAACCAGGCGGAATAAAGTCCCGTACTCTTCTATTTCGCTAAATGCAGGAGGAACCATTTCTCTTCCATCCCGATTGACGACACCTAGGCGGTCTGCGCGATAAACCAGACCAAGTTCATCATATCGAGCCGACCGCTCCCAGCTTAGACGATCGTAAGTGGCGCCGTCATTTAGAATGCCTTCTCCGCCGAGAAAAGAAATCTGACCGCCCTTCACGAGTACTATGGCATTAAGTCGCAAAGGCATGTAGCGTTCCTGAACCTTAATTTCGGCAATACTGTAGCCAGCTGGTACGGTACGTTCTTCAATCGTTTTCCAGGGGCTGCGGCGTGAAGACTGCTCTAGAATAACCTTTTGTTGACCCTGCTGAGTGTATTCCGTTCTAGTGCGGTGTTGACTTGCTTCTTCTTCAATGGAATTATCTTCAAACACTACATCATCATCCCACATGTCTTCGCGTTCTTCCTTCTCTCGCATTTCTTCGGTGGGTTGGATTGCGCCAAATGCATCTAAGTATTGGTCTTCCCCATTTTTGGTGAGTTTGACGTCCGGGTAATCAGAGTAGTCATCCAACATCTTTACTGCGTCGTACTCGCATTTTGCTACAATGTCTCCACGGTTATTTACCACACCATATTGGCCATCAATAGAGACAATAGCTAAGGCTAGCTTACGGCCATGAAATTCATCGACAGCGGTGAATCGAGGCTTAATGAGCCATTTCCCTTTCTTTCCACTGAAACTCATCAGACCAAACTTGCCTTTATTCTTAATCCAGCGAACATCACGGGCATAGTAGTCCCAATCCCCGACCTCCTCATATTTCGGTTTTAGCATCCATTGGCCACCTTGGTTCAAGATACCCATGGAATTGCCTTGTCGAGCAACGGCTAGTTTAGTGTTGGTAGCATCTTCGCTGAGCCCAATAAAGAAACCAATAGAATCTAGAGACGGAGCTAGTACTACTGCTCTGTTTTCATCTACGACACCCCAAGCATCTTGGTAAGCATAAGGGTAAACATCTGGTGCCTCTTGGGCAAGGATAGGAGTAGTTTGCCCTAAGGTGAAGGACAAAAGAACTAGAAGTATAAACTGACGCATTGTTTTCTCACTTAATTGACAATTCGCGCTAAAGGTAACTGGATTAACCGACCTTTTTTCTCCTCCTGGACAGAATGATAGTGCGGAAGGTCAGTCGCTTAACCGAGCTGTGATGTGAAATAAAAAAAGCACCATTCTCCTGGAAGAATGGTGCACTACTCCTTATAAGATGCGTTTAAAATGTCTACGCTTTGAACTCCGTTATTCTAGTTCATGGGGATCAGAAAGTTCGGGTGATGTTAAAGCCGAGATGAATATCTCCGCTGAAAAAGTCACCGGTCGTTTCACGAATAAAGCCCTTCTCAATCATCGCCCGACTGTTAGTGAATTGAAATTGGAAGACGTGGCCTCCTGTTTCTAAATCAATACCAATAGCCAGGGCATCATGCAAATCATCCTGTTCTTGATCACCAAAACGAGCATAATACTCCATGTTTATGGACATGCGTTTCGAGACCTTCATCCGCCCTCCGATACCTACAGAAAGCAAGTCGTTGTCTTGCTCTGGACGCTCCACCAAATTGTAGTGGATATAGGTAGGCATCAGTTGGAGGGAGAGGGCATCGTTGAATTTTCGGGCAACTAATACCTGATAGGTGTAGCTCAGGCGGTCACTAAAAGATAGTTCTACTTCCGGGCTGGTGCTTCGTAGCGTTTTCGCGGCAACACTGAAGAAACCGGTGACAGATACAGGGATGTCCTGTTTGCCAGTTTGCTGTCGCAGTAAGGCTACTTTAGCGAAGGCATCATAGGTCTTTTCGAAAGAATTTCTACCCAAGCCCACAGTGACATTATCAGATAGCCCATAGTCAACACCAAAACGCACATTGGCGTTATCAAGGCCGAATAGCTCGTAGGCACCGGAATTGATTCGCCCAAAGCGGTGAGCGATCAAGAATTCTAATGTTCCTCCACGACGCGTCATCACGGTATGGCCATTAATGAGGCGGCTTCCTTTGAAGGTGGCTAACGCAAATTCCGCTTCTGTTTCTTCTCCTTCTTCTAGGAGCGACAAAAGGTCATCCTGGGCAAAGTTTGTAAAGGGTAGGCTCGTCAGGAAAAGCACCAAAATTACGATAGGTTTCATCTGTTGTGTTTTCAAAATGAATTAATTGGTGCTGAAGTCGAGCTCGGTGGTAACCTCAATTTCTTCGGCAATATTGCGAACCACAACCGTAGGGATCTCAATGTCAAAATCCTTGGGACGAGCGATAAAGGCAGTCTTGGCCGAAACTTGTCGATCGGCTACAGTGATAACCGCCTCGGCAGTAAGCGGCTGCTTAACGCCGTGAATCGTAAGAGTGCCTTCCACCGTTAGGTCATAATCGCCATCTACATTTAAGTCAATTGGGTTTTTGGAAGTGAAAGTCCCTTGAAAGATGGCGGAAGGGTACTTCTCAGACTCCATGTAGTTTTCATTGAAGTGCTCTTGCATTAAGGCGTTTTCAAACTCAAAATGCTTGATGAGCATCTTTACTACGATTTCGCCTTTTTCTAGGTTAAGGGCTGCGGTAGTACGGTTGTTAATGGCTTCAATGTCTTCCATCGGAGCGTGAGAATAGAACTTTGTTGAGCTCGTTCTCGTGATTAGGGTCTCTTGAGCAGAAAGTGAGCAAAACGAAATTATAGCTACGAGAGGTAGCAAAAGGTATTTATACATAATGACGAGGTTTAAAATCTAAGTGGGATGGAATGAATGTGTTGTGCTTACAGTAGGATGGCATGATCAATGACCACATCAAAAAGGTAGCCTGTACACACCCCCTTGACGGTGACAGGAGTACCAATTTCCAAATTGGTTAAGTTGGCAGGAGCATCACGGAGGGTGCAAAGAACTGAGCCAAAGTCGCTCTCTGCTGCCAAGCTTAATTGAATCTGGTTGGACTCGTTCTCATCTACTGCTTGCAGAACACCCTTGATGGTAATTACGGCACCCGCATATTCATTGTTAGCGGTAGCTTCATCTTCATCGAAAGCTGCGTACAAAGCGCTAGCGGTTACCTCATGGGTGGCGTCGGACTGAGCGACATCGATTTCACCTTTTGGGGTTAGAAAACTGTAAGCTGTAATGGCTCCAATTACCGCTACAGCCAGTGCTCCGAGGAGGATAATCTTTCTCTTGTTCATGTTTGTGGTTTTTAGCCTTGGGCGCCATCATTGACCCAGCAGCTGATTGATTCAATTTCTTCCGTGGTGAGGCTTACGGAACTACTGCTAGGTGGCATACTCCTGGCTGAGGTCCGCGCCTTGATCCGATTGGCGTTGTTCAAAATGTTGTCCTTCACACGAAAGTCTGGAGATACGTTGCCGGCATGGCAACCGCTAATGGCACAAGAAGAGTTGATGATCAACTCAATATTGGCGAACTCTACTTTTGAGTTGATCGTTGCTTCCAAGCTTACTTCACAGCCTGCATCATCACTTATGCTCAGGGTATAGGTGCCCGGTGCAAGCCCGTTAAAGACGTTGCTACTCTGTGGGGTGCCATTGTCGAGCTTGTATTCAACTGCTCCGTTGGCGTTCTCTACTGCGATTTCAATACTGCCATTGGTACCACCGCAGTCAGCAGGTACTACTCCTGCAATACTGGCATTCAGTCCCGCCGCATTTTCTACTTGTACATCCAGGGTTTCTTCACAACCATTACTAGTAGCGGTAATCGTATAGGTACCAGCAGGCAAAGCAGTGAACTCTCCTTCGGGTTGGAAATTGACCCCGTCAATTGAAAAGCTGAGATCAGGATCGGTGGAGTTGTTGACTGCAACCTTGATGCTCCCCGCATTTTGGTTACAAGAGGAAGCCTGTACCTCGATGAGCTCAAGTTCTATTTCCCCCGTACAGTCGGGCTGAAACTCGAGACTATCGTAGGTACAGGATGGGATTATAAAAAGGATTAGCAGAAAAGAGGTACAAATTGCTAAACCTGAATTCACACAAAATCTTTCCATAATGATTCTATTGGGGTTGATAGGAGAATGATGTGCATGGTGGAAGAAATTATGCCATTGCTTCCGAGTGCCACACAAAAGTGCAAGCCCAATTAGCGAGAGTCAATTTTTCGGTGTAGACACCGTGTAGACATGGTTCTTGGCAACCAAGACGAGAGGTGATCAAATAGAAAAAGAAGGTAGACAGCGTATTTTTACCTTCTTTTTAGATATCTGAAAATGAGTGGATTGCGTTCTTTTAAAAGGTAGACAATGCCAAAGGGGAAACTGTCAGTAGACTTACATTTTACCTTCGTAGCGGAGGAGGAAGTCAAATAGTTCTTCCTGGTTTTGTAGCCCTAACTTCTTGCGTAAACGGTAGCGAGCAGTTTTTACGCTATCAGGTGAGATGCCCAATACGGCGCTGATCTCTTTGGTGTTGAGGTTCAGTCGGAGTAGCGCAATGAGGCGGAACTCATTCTTAGTGAGACTGGGATAATCCAGGTTTAGGCGCTGAATAAGCTGGGGGTGCACGCTTTCGAAGTGCTTGCGAAAATCTGCCCAGTCTTTATCCACATGCATGGCACTGTCCAATTGCCTTGAGACTGATTCCAATTCTTTTCGGTGTGTACCAGAAAGCTTTGTTTTTAGCGTGTTGATCGATTGCTTTAGTTCTGTAATCAACTCATTCTTTTGCACGAAATTCAAGGTGTAGGAAGTAAGTTCTTTTTCCTGGGTTTGAATACGTGTGTTTAGCTCATCGGTCTGGTCTCGGGCATCATCTAAGTCTTGTTGCTTTTGTGCTAGTTTTTTGTTTTTCCGCTGTACAATTCCCCAAGCTAAAGCCAGGATGGTGAATAAGCCTAGAATCAAGGCTAGAAGTGTGAGTCGGTCTGTTTTCTGCTCTGCTACCAATAAACCTAAACTCTGCTGGGCCATCTCCAGCTCCCGTTCCTTGTCTTCATAAGCACGCTGAGCTTGCATGTTGGCGATGATGTTGGATTTCTCTTCGTTGAAGAGGCTGTCTCTAACTCCCAAATACTGATCATAATAACCAACCGCTTCGCGGTAGTTGCCTTGAGCAACAGCCAAGTCCTTGGCCGTCATATATACATCGCGGCGGACCTTGTTGAGGGCAAAATCTTCTGCTAGTTCTTTACTACGTTGCAGATAAAAGGCGGCTTGTGATAAATCATTCTGACGAAAATAGCAGACTGCGATCTCATGATACGATTCTGCTGTGCCAACCCGGTCGTTGCGTTGCCGACCAGCCTCAATAGCCAGGAGCAGGTAGGAAATGGCACTGGGGTAATCTTCGCGTGCAATGAAGAGTTTGCCCAACTTACTATTGGCCTCCGCTATTCCATACAGGAAGTCATTAGCTCGATGTAGTTCAAGGGCGTCTGTCAGGTACTTATAGGCTTGATCGTAGTTTGCCTCTTGAATAGACAGCTCGCCCATTTTGGTGTAGGTGGTAGCAATCCGAGAGCTTTTATTGAGCTGTGTGAAGAGATTTAATGCTTGGTCGTACTTGCCAATTGCTGCTGTTGTATTGTATTGGTCAGCATACACCATGCCGAGATTTAGACTACAATTAGCCAAACCCAGTGAGTCGCCAATTTTCCGGTAGGTCCGTTCTGCATCAAGCAAGTATCGAAAGGCGAGTTCGGGATTTCCACGTACCCAGTGCGCTACGCCAATAACACGATAAGCATAGGCAAGCCCTTTGTCATAAGGTAGGATTTTGGCAATCTCCAGGGCTTGTTGAGCGTAGGTTTCAGACTTAGCAGGGGCGATGATCCAATACTCATATCCCACTTGGTTGAGCATGTCAACCTTATGTTCGTCAAGTGTCTTGTACTCCTCAATGGCAGCTAGTAAGCTGTCAATTCTAGCAGCATTATCGGACTGTTGGGCCAACACAGGGATGGCTCCAATCAATAAACATATAATACAAGAGAAACGGACTAGCATTAGCAAGGTAGAACGACTGCTCATTCTTAAAGGTAGGGTTTTCTATTGTAGGGGTAAGGGTGGCGGCCAAACGGTTGCCGCCGGTTCGGAGCTTAAACGTTTGCCAATAGCGGTATTGTCTTCATGAAAGCATGAAGTTTGTTATGTACTAGTCAAATGGTGCGAAAAAGTACTCGAAATAGGAGCTGTGCCTAGCTGACCTCTTCACTCACCATGTCCAGAATGCGATCGCAAGCGGTATCCAGCAATTGGTATACGTGCTCGAAGCCGTTGTCATCCCAGTAGGGGTCCGGAACGTTGCTTTCTCCAGATCCTGTGAACTCCAAGATGAGCTTGACCTTTTGGCGTTGCTCTTCCGTCTTGGCCAGGCGCAAGATGTTTTGATAATTGCTGCGATCCATGGCAAAAATCAGATCGAAATGATCCAGATCAGCAGCTTTGAATTGGCGGGCACGTTGATCACTGATGTCCAGCCCATATTTCCGGGCTACAGCTTGAGAACGAGGGTCAGGGAGTTCTCCGACGTGATAGGCGCCAGTACCAGCAGAATCTACATTCCACGGTAGATGAAGCGCTTCTGCTTTAGCCTGTAAAATGCCTTCAGCCAATGGGCTACGGCATATGTTTCCGAGGCATACCATTAGAATATTCATGGGGCGAAAGTTTAAAAAGCCAAAACACTAAGTAATAGGCGTTCAATAAAGGTGTTGATCAGTAGTGAACAGCAACCGCTGGTTGCTATTTATAAAGGTAACGATTTAAGCAGTGAAAAAGTGGCGAGCAGATTCAAAAAAAACTGTTGATATACACCGCTTTAGCTTTATTTTTGCGCCATGAAAATCATAATTGCGGGGGCTGGTGATGTAGGCTTCCACTTGGCTGAGATGTTGGCTTACGAGAATCAGGACATTACCCTGATCGATTTGGACCAGGAGGTATTGGATTATGCTGCCAGCCATTTGGACGTATTGACGATCAAGGGAGATTGTGGTTCGATGGATATTCTGGAGAAGGCAGAGGCCAATCGGGCAAAGATGGTTTTGGCGGTAACAACCTCTGAAAAGACCAACCTGATTGCGGCCATCCTGGCTAAGAAACTTGGGGCAAAGAAGACGATTGCTCGGGTGAATAACCAGGAGTATCTGTTCGATTCTCAGCGCGCCACCTTTGCAGAACTGGGTGTAGACAACCTGATTTCTCCAATATTTCTAGCGGCCGAGGAGATTCGCCGCCTGGTGAAGCAAGCCTATTTCACCGATATATTTGAGTTTGAGGATGGTCAGATGAGCCTGGTCGGGATTACCTTAGATGAATCCTCCCCGCTGACCGATATGGCGCTGCGCGATATCAAAGAGTTTACTGATGAGGTAGACCTAAGGCCAATCGCTGTTTTGCGGGGGCACCGTACGGTGATACCTAGAGGAGAGACCTTCTTGCGCTCCAATGACCACGTGTACTTCATCACTAAAAAGAACCGCATTGAGGATTTGCGTCGCATTGTAGACCGCAGGCAGATACGTGTGAAGAACATTATGATTCTTGGAGGGACAGAGCTCAGCAGGGCTACCGCCAAATTACTGGAGAACGACTACAATGTAACCTTGGTGGCCAAGGATCGTGAATGTTGTAAGGCCTTCTCCGAAGAGCTTCCAAATACCCTAGTCATCAATGGTGACTTCAGCAATTTCGATCTTTTGGTAGAGGAGGGCCTAGACAACATGGATGCCTTCATTGCTCTGACTGATAATTCAGAGACTAATATCATTGCCAGCCTTACGGCGAAAAACCATGGTGTGTACAAGACCATTGCCCAGGTGGAAAACAAGGAGTACGTACACATCTCTCAGAATATCGGAGTGGATACACTCATCAATAAGAAACTGATCGCTGCCAATAATATCTTCCGCTTTGTCCGCAAGGGTAAGGTGGAGGCTATTACCAGTTTGCATGGAGTAGATGCGGAGGTGATCGAATTCGTAGTGCAGAAGAACAATCAGCTTACCCGTAAGCCGCTCCGCGAACTTCCCTTCCCGGATACAGCCTTGATCGGTGGTGTAATCCGTGGAGACGAAAGCCACATTCCTAGTGGCGATTTCCAGTTACAAGTAGAAGACAAGGTTATTGTATTCACCTTGCCAGAAGGCATTTCGAAGGTGGAGCAGTTGTTTAGGTAGGGAGATGGTTTGAAGGTTAGTTGGTTTGAGGGTTTGATGGTGGTAGGTGGCTATCTCAGCTTTGGAGATCAGCTATTTGTTCTTCAAAAAGTGCTTCTTGGTCCTCCAGCGCGGCGATTTGATGCTCTAATTCAGTTAGGCACCAGCGGTTCTGCTTTATGGCTTTCATAATGTCGTTATGGATGATCCATTCCGTGACGGTATTCCCAATAATCACGTCCAACACAACTTTGGATGGTGCTATGGAAGAATCTGATTTGATACTGACAGACAGCTCACCTAATGCCATTTGATACCTTCTATTTAACCGCTTGATGTATTTGGCAGAAGAGTTTACCTGACTCAACGCCTCGTTACGGTTGGCTCTAAAGAGACTGCCTCCAAACAGATTGCCAATACTCCAGCCTCTCGCTTTCTCTAAATACCGGAGTAGCGTAACTAGTTCGCCGTACAATTCACGGGCGGCAATGATACAATCATTCGTTTGCTCACTGGCCTTTCGTAAATCTTGTACTGTCATCTTCAGTATTCTTGAATGTGTGGTAAATCTGAGGTTAGTCTTGCCTTAATAATCACTTTCTATGCTCATCAATTTCTCTCTTAAGTCACTTAACTCACTTAGCGGTGAACTCGCTACATCCTCCCACTCATGCTTATCGTGTATCCGTCGATCTATTGCCGAAATACTTAGGTGCGGCCGCTCTGCAAGCCGCTTTTCTACGTATTCTCTCTTTGGAAAATCGGTAACATCATAGTACATCCAAATGTCCAGTAATACGCTCAAGGTCGCGGGAGCGATCCAATTCGAATCTTGTCCAACTAGTTTGATGGCCTGTCTCATGGAGTCTAGATTCTCGGCACTATCAGTTGACTCTTGGAATTCAGTAAACGAAGTGAAAATTCGTTTGAGCGTTTCATCAGGATCTACAATGATCAATGAGCTTGGTGAATGGACCATCGTATCTACTGCTGACACCACTTCTGGAGAAGTGACGATACTATCATAGTCGGACTTTGTTACTTCTTCTTCCGTTTCTGACTCTAGAGGGCCTTGACATCCTACAAGAGTTAGAAGAGACAGGTAGAAGAGAATCTCGATAAAGAAGGGGCCTATTTGTCTAATTATCATTACTCCCGATGTAGCTCTTGAGCAATTTAATAACGATACCGCATTTAGAAGTTATACGAAATCAAAATATCATTGATTAGGAATAGCTCTGAGCTGCTGTACACACTTTCGCGGTAGAAGCGATTATTATCGATATCCTGCAGCGGTATTTTTTCAAAGAAGAGGCTGAGTTTTGGGCCCATTTCTACCCGGATACGAATACGTTCATCCAGGTTGAAACCCATACCAATAGAAGGAATAATGCCAAACTCCGAATTGTTGTACTGCGATACTTCCCGGGTCTCTAATTCTGGCTCTGCTTCCGGCTGGTCGCGCAGGCTGATGGTCGTCTCAGTGTAGATCTGAGCTCGGTTGAGTTGCCCATACAGGTCAAAAGACCAATAGTAATCTACCCTGCTGGTGCGGAATATCTGCTCAAAACCTAGGCGAACACCATGGTTGCGAAGTTGTACGTAGCGGTTTTCAACGGTCCGTTGTTTGTTGTCGGCCAGTGGATACTGATCCCGTGCCAAGACGCCGTTGGTGGGATAGTTGCCGCGTTCGTTGATGAGATAGCGAAAACGAAGTTTACCGGTTTTTAACTGTCGGGAAAAGAAGAGTTCCATTCCCAGTTCGTGACTGCTGCTATTGGTACTACCAGTCACAATGAGCGGTAACAAATCGAAGCCCAATTCATAACGCGGGGAGAGAATGCTACTTTGAGCATTCAGCATAGTAAAGAGTAGGGAAAACAGAATAAGTGTAGAGCACAAGCGCCGCATGGAGTAGTGTTTTTATTCAAACGAGTCAGCTAGACGCCTATTTTCGTAGGCGATATTTTTAAGAATATATGCTACCTTTATGACATCTAGCGACATTAGCCCTTCTATACCGCTAACGAAGTGGGTTGGGCGGAGCCAAACCAACTTCTTGCGAGTATATACTCGAGACGCAGAAGGTTTGGATTCCCAAACCTCTTCGGTCTCGGTATACATTTTCTCAGATAATAAGGCATGATTTGCGTGTGAGTGCAGCCAATACGGCCCTGCATTGCTTTGTATTTCATTAATGTAATTGCCTTATGTTAAGAATTGTATTTACACTTTTCGTTTGTCTTACACTTATTAGCGGCCTCTCGGCTCAGCACCACGAACCTTGTGGTAGCCACCTGTATATGGATCATTTAGAAGCCGCCCATCCTGGTTTTAAGCAAGCTGCCAGCCAAGTCTTTGAGCGCGTGCGTCAGGAAGGCCAGGCGCGTGACCTCACCTTACTGACGATCCCAGTAGTGGTACACATCGTATACCAGAACGAGGAGCAGAACCTGCCCAATGAGCAGATTCAAGATGTTATTGACGTACTGAACGAAGATTTTCGCCGCTTGAACGCCGATGCAGATCAGGTGCGTGATGAATTTGTACCGGTAGTGGCGGACCCTTTTATTGAGTTTGAGTTGATGGGAGTAGAGCGCGTATCTACAACTGCAACCTTTGAACTGGATATTTTTGGCGGTGGCCTTATTGATAATGTCAAGCGTTCGGCCGATGGCGGTAGTGATGCCTGGGATACTGAGCGATACCTCAATATTTGGGTGTGCAATATCGAAGGTGGCGCTTTGTTAGGTTATGCTTATCCACCTGCAGGATTAGACAATTGGCCAGCTGGCGCGAATGCCCCAAGCCCGGAATTGGATGGTGTTGTCATCCATCAGGAGGTATTCCGCCGTACGGGCGAGTTTACGACCAGTGGCCTTTTTGGCCTCGAGGATGTCACGATCCCTGTTCGCGGTCGTACAATTACGCACGAAGTAGGCCACTATCTGGGGCTGCGTCACATCTGGGGTGATGGTACACTCGCTATTGTAGGAATTCCAGATTGTACTGCCGACGATGGCGTAGCAGATACCCCTAACCAAGGTTTGAGTAGCCAATTCTCCTGTGATCCGGAAAATAACGGTTGCGTTGACGAGATGAACGACTTGCCAGATATGTGGGAGAACTATATGGACTACTCTCGGGAAGACTGTCAGAATAGCTTTACGGAGGGCCAGGTAGAGATCATGCGCAGTGTGTTGATGAATGAGCGGGCTAGTCTGGTAGAAGGCTCTGTTAGCACCCAAGATTGGGCTCTAAATAATACGCTACAACTACAGCCAAATCCAGCGACGAGCTACAGCTTGCTTCGTTGGAATGGAGAGCAGCTCAATGAAGGAGCTGAGGTACGCTTGCTCAATAGCAGCGGCCAAGAAGTTCGCCATTGGCACAATTGGGTGACGCAGCAATTGGAAATTCCTACGGCTGATTTGCCAGCAGGTTTGTATTTCCTGGAGGTGCGTGGTGCACAAGAGCGCGGAATGAAGCGCTTAGTGATAGCACAGTAAGAAAAAAAGGAGGCTCGTCAAATCTGACGAGCCTCTCCAAACTTGTAAAACAATCTGGTGATTTCTTTAAATCCTAGTCTTCTAATTTGAAGCGCATAGGTAATATCATTTTCACGTTGACGGGTTTCCCATCTTGCATGCCCGGGCGGAAATCTGGTAGCGAACGAACTGCATTGGCAGCAGCTTCACTTAGGTCTTGGTGTACAGGCATTTTACCCTTAATCGAACGTACATCCGTTACTTTGCCGTCCTTGTTCACTACAAACTCAGTAAGGGCCATCCCTTCGTCCTGGCCTTCTGGAAGGTCTTTAGGATAGGTTACGTGCTCATAGAGGTGAGAAATTAAGTTCATGTTGGAGCAGTTCTTAAGTTCGTCTCCCTCCAAATCTGCACAACTGCCGAATATTGGCATTTGGTCTACTACTTCGTAAATGCGGCGTTTCACGTAGCTCACATCTTCTTGATTTGTAGCCGGATCAAAGGTGATTACGGTATCTACGAGCTCGAAGTAAGTAGGCTCTTCGGTGACCTCTTCAGGTAATATTTCCTTGATTTCGTTTTGTGCTTCTGAGTCTTCGCAGGCAATCAGCACAGCCAATAGAAATGGTAAGAATAACAGGTACTTAGCCGCAGCTAAGAATGATGAGGGTGATTTAGTCATCATGATGATTCGTTTTTTTAATTGTGAAGTATGAAACGTGTGTATTAATGATAAGTCGGGTTGAAGTAGCGTCTGGCGTAAAAGCAGTTTGCCGTACTCCTTTCGGGGAATGCTTGCTAATGCTTCGGCATCCGCCAAATACTCATGTACTTCGGTTAAAGATTTACGGTAGGCATACCAAAGTGGATTCCACCAAAACAAGATGCGGGTCACTTCCAGTAGCATCAAATCCCAACTATGGCGCTGGCGGATATGTGCTAACTCGTGGGTAATAATCGCTTGGCGTTCGCTTGCTGGTAGCGCAGGATCCTCCTTCCAGAATAGGTAGTGAAACCAGGAGTAAGGAGCATTGATATCTGGATGTTCGATCCGAATGTGATCAGATGCGACTGAAGCTGATCCTTCAACAATGAGGCGTCGAAGTTGCCAAAGATTTTGCAGGAAACGCCATAAAGTCAGCGCGGTGCCAATTGCAAGCCCACCCCATAGTACGTACAGCCATGAGATACCACTCGGAGCATCAGTAGTGATGTTCAAGTTAGAGGCCTCTGGCAAAATGGATATCGTATTCAGCCAGATAACAGGACTTGCATCCCAAGCAGTAGGACTGAATAATTCGCTCCATGGAATGATGGGTAAAATGATGCCCAGCAGGAACGTGAAGAGCAAGTAAGCCCGATTCCATTGAAAGAATTTTTCGCGCTCTAACAACAATCGGTAAAAAAGCCAGAAGGCTAACCAATACAGCGTAAGTGTAATGAAGTAGAACATAAGGCCTAGCTTTTTTTCGGGTTGTCGTTCTCGTCCAAGCGGTCAATTAGATCATTGAGCTCATCTAGGCTGAGATCTTCTTCCTTGATTAGAAAGGAAACCAAGCGGTTAGCGGAACCGCCAAAGTAGTTTTGGACTAGCTTTCGCAAGCTCTGGTGACTATACTCTTCCTTGGAAATATTTGGGCTGTACACAAAGGTGCGCCCATAGGCCTTATGCGATACAAACCCTTTTTCGCCGAGGATTTTCATCATCGTAGAAATGGTACTGTGAGCTGGTTCTTTACCGCCTGCTTTTTCTGTTAGCCGACGTCGAATATCACCGACAGCGCCCTCTTTAATTTCCCAGAGAACCTGCATGATTTCTTCTTCTGCTTTGGTCAGTTTCTTCATATTAATTTCGATTGACGTTGTGATATACCGAGGCCGAAGAGGTTTGGATTTCCAAACCTTCTACGCCTCGAGTATATACTCGCAAGAAGTGGATTTAGCTTTGCTTAAATCACTTCGTTAGCGGTATAGATGCAAAGTTGGAGCAAAAGGTTTAGTTGATTAACTATTTTTTTAGTTAATTATTGCAATGCGAATGAAGTTCACTCTTGTGAATGTTATTTAATCAGCTGTAAATGAGTCTATTGAGGATGTATCGGAAAAAGGTTAAAGTGCTAAAGTTTTTTTCACGCGCTCTTGCAAGAAGGGTACAACTTCCTCCTCAAACCAGGCGTTTTTGCGTAGCCAGATCTGATTTCTAGGAGAAGGATGAGGGAGCGGAATGAAGTTCGGGCCGTAGGATTGCCAGTTTTTTACCGTCTCTGTGAGGGTTCGTTTGCGAGCTTTTCCGAGATAGGCGGCTTGGGCGTATTGACCAAAGAGGAGCGTTAGCTCAATATTGGGCATAAGGCGTAGCAGCGGCTGGTGCCATTGTGGGGCGCACTCTGGTCGAGGAGGTAGATCGCCGGATTTTCCCGTGCCCGGGAAACAGAAACCCATGGGCATAATTGCGAAGTGCTCTGGAGAATAGAAAATTTCATCATCTACGCCGAGCCATTGGCGGAGTCGTTTACCACTAGCGTCCGCCCAAGGGATGCCCGATTCGTGGACTTTTCGGCCTGGGGCCTGTCCAATGATGTTAATACGAGCATGAGGGTGTACAGTAAATACTGGTCGCACCCCGTCCTTCAGGAATGGCTCGCAAATAGTGCAGTTTTGAGCTGCTTGTATGATGTCGTTTTTATTCTTCAACTAGTTCGTATAGCTTATATCTCCAAATAATTCGCAAGATCTTATCCGTGTACGCAGGATCGGTAGCGTAGCCTCCTTCTTTCAGGCCATCAATCCATCCGCGATAATTCCAGGCGGGGACGTCCTTAACCTGAGCGTAGTTTTCCCTTGTGAGAATGAAGTTGCCAAAATCTTGATAACTCTCTCTGATATATGGGTAACGACGAAAACACTGCACGTCCTGATACATGTACCAGCCGTCGTATTCAACCGTGGTTTTGCAATAACTTAGTCCGAGCCAATCCTCTTTGGTTTTGATGCCAAAATGATTATTGGCCTGTAGGGCTAATTCACTTTTTCCCCAGTTGCTTTCCAGTCCGGCAATAGCTAGAATGACGGGTTCTGGAATGCCGGTGCTTTGATTTAGCTCGCGGGAAAGGAACCGATATTTATGTAAATAATGCTGCACTACGGCAGGTCGGTCTGTGCTCCAGTACGCAGGAGCAGGGGTGGTGCCCATCCATAGAAAAGCACCAATTAATAGTACGGGATACAGCTTTCTCATGTAACAGATTTGTATGGGTCATACGCAATATAGTAAAGTGGTAGCATTTGAATGTTAATGGCGATTTCAACTCGGTAGTGAAAATGACTACCGTGGAAGATGCCTTCTATGGCCAAATTGAGCTGTATAGATGGGGTGAAAAAGAGACGCCAGTCAGAGAGAAACGCTTTTCTCTGACTGGCGATAGTTGGATGAAAGGTCTTACTTAGGTTGTTTAGAAATCCATGATTGCACCCAAGAACAAACGGCGAGGCAGACTGTAAAAATCTGAGTTCAACAGACGCCACTGGTAAGAAGCCAGGTAA